>JADKJE010000002.1:300000-600000 GCA_016722515.1 Alphaproteobacteria bacterium | reverse complement strand
CAAATAACCAATACCGAAATCCAACAAATCCCAACTCATAGCCAGGCTATTATTATAACTGTAGCGTTCTGAAGATTTTGAATAATCCAGGGATGTTGTACCGGTAATCAGCGATTGACTTTTTGATCCGGGCTCGTTACTCCGCTCACTGTAACCAGCATTCGCCAGTACCTTTGGCAACATGCTTAAATTTGCCGTTGTTAGGTCACTGCTGGCAACAGCCGTATCAAACATTCTCACACGGGCATCCAGATTATATTTAAGCGCACGTGCCTGTGCTTCATAAATAGTAATAGGCCCAGATAATGGCTCCTGATTGGAGAAAACACGCGCCAACGTTTCATCCGCCCGCCTTTGAAAATCTTGATCTGTAAGAGGTTGCGGCTTCACAAGACAACCGGTCAACAACGCTATTGAAACGCTGCTTGCAACCATGTTATATAACAGTCTGTGCCTTAATAATGTTGCCATAGCCATAATAATTCTATTTTTATCCTCTGATCTTAGAAGCCGCTTATTGATAAATGATTAACAAGACCTCCTATTTCAGCCAACTAATTAAAATATTCAATTAATCTTTATTAATGTTTTCATGTGTGGTCTGACCTCCATCATCATTCAAGGTTTGCGGATGACTATCATCAACAACCTGCTTGAAAATATAACGCAGCTGCTCAACGATTGATTGCTGTTTTGCCCCGACAATCGGAGATTCGCCACCTTGATTAGAATTTGTCCCTTGAATAAAATTCTGCTGCACGGTTTCATCTGAATGCTGCTGAAGTTCCTTCATTTTGTTTTCTTTTTGATTGGCTAATAGTCGCTGAACCCAAGCTGACATTCTTTCTCTTACCGTCAGCGGCTGATCGTTGCCCATATCAATAATATCCGAAATACTTTGATCTTTGTTAGCCACAGCCTCTTCCCGGTTCTCTTTTAGCTGAGCAAACGGTTCATAATGAGATTCTGGGGTCTCTAATTGCCTTTCTTCAGGGGTATGCCTATTAAAGAAATCATTATGGTAATCCTGATATTGTCCCAATACGAGCTGCGGCTGATAAATCTCATTGTTGCTAGCCGTTGTCTGGTATTCTTGCAATGAATGTTCCGACAAGGTTATTTTTCTATCAGCTTCGGTATGTGCGCCACTAAATACCCCTAACCCTTCACCATAATTCATATAAGCTCCTCTAAAATTTACATTATAAACATCAATTTGCCTTTGTGTACCTCCTGAGGGATCCGATGATAATGAAGAATCGTTATCTGAATCTGGTATAGGTACATTTTGTGGATTGGTATTCTTTTCCATATTAACAAGTGGAGCAGGAGAAGCCACGTGGACAGAAACGGTTGAAATATTGCTGGCAACTCCTTGAGGATTTTCAAGGACGATGCTTGCCGTTCTAACAGTTGAAGTATTGGCAAATAGACTATTTGCAAAACCCACATGGCGGATAACCGTTTCAACATCAGATTGACTGGCATTACCATTGAATGTCACTGCCATTGTTTGATGGTTACCGTTAAAGCTTAAAACACCGATATCCACTCCATTGACAATCACATGATTTGCATTGGTAACACTGATAACTCCAGACTCGGCAATCACTCCCAAGACATCTGATATTTGTCCAGTTGCACCCAATCCCACCCGGAGAACATGGTTTGTAAAGACAGTGGTATCTATATCACTTATCACAGCATCACCCAGTTTATCTAACGCAACAGGCGCGTTTCCTGCTTCATAATTAAGGCTATCATCATTCACATTCGCAATGACGCTCGCATCATCCACTGCGCCGACATGGACCGTGAAACTTTTAAAAGTCGTATTGGTACCATCAAATACCGCTACAGTAATCGTGGCCGTACCATGTTGATTGGCTGCTGGATTAATATCGAGCGTCCAATTAGTGCCACTCCCATTCAGGCCTATATTGCCATCTGGAATTACCGTTTGATTTGATGATGTTACCGTAATGACTAAGTTATTCGCATTCGTGTCAATATCCGCTATACTGAATGCAATACCTGTAATCGGCGTATCCTCGTTTGTCGACTGATTAGGTATGGACGTTATCGTAGAAGCATCATCCACAGCACCCACCGTTACTTCAAAGGTTTGATAGGTCGTGTTCGTGCCGTCAAACACCGCGACTGTAATCGTTGCCACTCCGTTCTGATCGGCTTCAGGGCTGATATCGAGTGTCCAATCCGCACCACTGCCATTCAACGTAATATTACCATCCGGTATTAATGTTTGATCGGAAGAGGTTACGGTAATCACTACATCATTCACATCCGTATCGATATCATCAATGCTGAACGGAATCCCTAGAATCGGCGTATCTTCATCCGTGATTTGATCCGGAATTGTGCTAATGGTCGATGCATCATCCACGGCTCCCACAGTTACCTCAAACGTTTGATAGGTCGTGTTCGTGCCATCAAACACCGCTACCGTAATCGTTGCCACACCACTCTGATTAGCTTCAGGGCTGATATCCAATGTCCAGTCCGCACCACTACCGCTAAGAGTAATATTACCGTCAGCAATCACATGTTGATCTGAGGAGGTTACCGTGATCACCACATCATTCACGTCCGTATCGATATCATCAATGCTGAATGGAATCCCTAGAATCGGCGTATCCTCATCCGTAGATTGGTCGGGTATCGACGTGATCGTTGACGCATCATCCACCGCACCCACGGTCACCTCAAAGGTTTGATAGGTCGTGTTCGTGCCATCAAACACCGCGACCGTAATCGTTGCCACTCCGTTCTGATCGGCTTCAGGGCTGATATCGAGTGTCCAATCCGCACCACTGCCATTCAACGTAATATTACCATCCGGTATTAATGTTTGATCGGAAGAGGTTACGGTAATCACTACATCATTCACATCCGTATCGATATCATCAATGCTGAACGGAATCCCTAGAATCGGCGTATCTTCATCCGTGCTTTGATCCGGAATTGTGCTAATGGTCGATGCATCATCCACGGCTCCCACGGTTACCTCAAACGTTTGATAGGTCGTGTTCGTGCCATCAAACACCGCTACCGTAATCGTTGCCACACCACTCTGATTAGCTTCAGGGCTGATATCGAGTGCCCAATCCGCACCACTGCCATTCAACGTAATATTACCATCCGGTATTAATGTTTGATCGGAAGAAGTTACGGTAATCACCACATCATTCACATCCGTATCAATATCATCAATGCTGAAAGGAATCCCTAGAATCGGCGTATCTTCATCCGTGCTTTGATCGGGAATCGTCGTGATAGTTGACGCATCATCCACGGCACCCACGGTCACCTCAAAGGTTTGATAGGTCGTGTTCGTGCCATCAAACACCGCGACCGTAATCGTCGCTACGCCATTTTGATCAGCTTCTGGACTGATATCCAACGTCCATTCAGCACCACTGCCATTCAAGGTAATATTGCCATCAGGTATTAATGTTTGATCGGAAGAGGTTACGGTAATCACTACATCATTCACATCCGTATCGATATCATCAATGCTGAACGGAATCCCTAGAATCGGCGTATCTTCATCCGTGCTTTGATCCGGAATTGTGCTAATGGTCGATGCATCATCCACGGCTCCCACGGTTACCTCAAACGTTTGATAGGTCGTGTTCGTGCCATCAAACACCGCTACCGTAATCGTTGCCACACCACTCTGATTAGCTTCAGGGCTGATATCGAGTGCCCAATCCGCACCACTGCCATTCAACGTAATATTACCATCCGGTATTAATGTTTGATCGGAAGAAGTTACGGTAATCACCACATCATTCACATCCGTATCAATATCATCAATGCTGAAAGGAATCCCTAGAATCGGGGTATCCTCATCCGTAGATTGGTCGGGTATCGACGTGATCGTTGACGCATCATCCACGGCACCCACGGTCACCTCAAAGGTTTGATAGGTCGTGTTCGTGCCATCAAACACCGCGACCGTAATCGTCGCTACGCCATTTTGATCAGCTTCTGGACTGATATCCAACGTCCATTCAGCACCACTGCCATTCAAGGTAATATTGCCATCAGGTATTAAATTTTGATCCGACGACGTTACCGTGATCACCACATCATTCACATCCGTATCGATATCATCGACACTGAAAGGAATCCCTAGAATTGGCGTATCTTCATCAGTAGATTGATCTGGGATATCAGTAATGGTGGCCGCATCATCGACTGCACCTACCGTCACCTCAAACGTTTGATAAGTGGTGTTCGTGCCATCAAACACGGCTACCGTAATCGTCGCTACGCCATTTTGATCAGCTTCTGGGCTGATATCCAGCGTCCAATCGGCACCACTGCCATTCAAGGTAATATTGCCATCAGGTATTAAATTTTGATCCGATGACGTTACCGTTATCACCAGATTATTAATATCAGTGTCGATATCAGCAACACTGAAAGCGATGCCGGTGATAGACGTATCTTCATCCGTTACTTGATCTGGGATATCAGTAATGGTGGCCGCATCATCCACTGCACCTACCGTGACATCAAATGTTTTATAGGTAGTGGTGGTGCCATCAAATACCGAAACGGTAATGGTAGCTGTGCCGTGCTCATTGGCAGAAGGATCGATATCCAACGTCCAATCCGTGCCACTTCCATTAAGGGTAATGTTGTCGTCAGGGATTAATGTTTGATCCGATGACGTTACCGTTATCACCAGATTATTGATATCAGTGTCGATATCAGCAACGCTAAAGGCGATGCCGGTGATAGACGTATCTTCATCCGTTACTTGATCTGGGATATCAGTAATGGTGGCCGCATCATCTATCGCACCTACCGTCACCTCAAACGTTTGATAAGTGGTGTTCGTGCCATCAAACACGGCTACCGTAATCGTCGCTACGCCATTTTGATCAGCTTCTGGGCTGATATCCAGCGTCAATCGGCACCACTGCCATTCAAGGTAATATTGCCATCAGGTATTAAATTTTGATCCGACGACGTTACCGTAATCACCAGATTATTAATATCAGTATCGATATCTGCCACACTAAAGGCGATGCCGGTGATAGACGTATCTTCATCCGTTACTTGATCTGGGATATCAGTAATGGTGGCCGCATCATCGACCGCACCTACCGTTACATCAAATGTTTTATAGGTAGTGGTGGTGCCATCAAACACCGAAACAGTAATGGTAGCTGTGCCGTGCTCATTAGCAGAAGGATCAATATCCAATGTCCAATCCGCACCCGAACCGTTTAAGGTAATGTTGTCGTCAGGGATTAATGTTTGATCCGATGACGTTACCGTAATCACCAGATTATTGATATCGGTATCGATATCAGCAACGCTAAAGGCGATGCCGGTGATAGACGTATCTTCATCCGTTACTTGATCTGGGATATCAGTAATGGTGGCCGCATCATCTATCGCACCTACCGTTACATCAAACGTTTTATAGGTGGTGGTGGTGCCATCAAACACCGAAACGGTGATGGTAGCTGTGCCGTGCTCATTAGCAGAAGGATCGATATCCAACGTCCAATCCGTGCCACTTCCATTAAGGGTAATGTTGTCGTCAGGGATTAATGTTTGATCCGATGACGTTACCGTAATCACCAGATTATTGATATCGGTATCGATATCAGCAACGCTAAAGGCGATGCCGGTGATAGACGTATCTTCATCCGTTACTTGATCTGGGATATCAGTAATGGTGGCCGCATCATCTATCGCACCTACCGTCACCTCAAACGTTTGATAAGTGGTGTTCGTGCCATCAAACACGGCTACCGTAATCGTCGCTACGCCATTTTGATCAGCTTCTGGGCTGATATCCAGCGTCCAATCGGCACCACTGCCATTCAAGGTAATATTGCCATCAGGTATTAAATTTTGATCCGACGACGTTACCGTAATCACCAGATTATTAATATCAGTGTCGATATCTGCCACACTAAAGGCGATGCCGGTGATAGACGTATCTTCATCCGTTACTTGATCTGGGATGTCAGTAATGGCTGCCGCATCATCGACCGCACCTACCGTTACATCAAAGGTTTTATAGGTGGTGGTAGTGCCATCAAATACCGAAACAGTAATGGTAGCTGTGCCATGCTCATTAGCAGAAGGATCAATATCCAACGTCCAATCCGCACCCGAACCGTTTAAGGTAATGTTGTCGTCAGGGATTAATGTTTGATCCGATGACGTTACCGTAATCACCAGATTATTAATATCAGTGTCGATATCAGCAACACTGAAAGCGATGCCGGTAATAGCGGTATCCTCCGCTGTTGTTTGATCTGGGATATCAGTAATGGTGGCCGTATCATCGACCGCACCTACCGTTACATCAAAGGTTTTATAGGTGGTGGTAGTGCCATCAAATACCGAAACAGTAATGGTAGCTGTGCCGTGCTCATTGGCAGATGGATCAATATCCAACGTCCAATCCGCACCACTGCCATTCAAGGTAATATTGCCATCGGGGATTAATGTTTGATCCGATGACGTTACCGTTATCACCAGATTATTTATATCGGTATCAATGTCAGCAACGCTAAAGGCGATGCCGGTGATAGAAGTATCTTCATCCGTTACTTGATCCGGGATGTCGGTAATGGTGGCCGTATCATCGACCGCACCTACCGTTACATCAAAGGTTTTATAGGTAGTGGTGGTACCATCAAACACTGCAACGGTAATGGTGGCTGCGCCGTGCTCATTAGCAGAAGGATCGATATCCAACGTCCAATCCGTGCCACTTCCATTGAGGGTAATGTTGCCATCGGGGATTAATGTTTGATCCGATGACGTTACCGTAATCACCAGATTATTGATATCAGTGTCGATATCAGCAACACTGAAAGCGATGCCGGTGATGGAAGTATCTTCATCCGTTACTTGATCTGGGATGTCAGTAATGGTTGCCGCATCATCTATCGCACCTACCGTTACATCAAACGTTTTATAGGTGGTGGTAGTACCATCAAACACCGAAACGGTGATGGTAGCTGTGCCATGCTCATTAGCAGAAGGATCAATATCCAACGTCCAATCCGCACCCGAACCGTTTAAGGTAATGTTGTCGTCAGGGATTAATGTTTGATCCGATGACGTTACCGTAATCACCAGATTATTTATATCAGTGTCGATATCAGCAACACTAAAGGCGATGCCGGTGATAGACGTATCCTCATCCGTTACTTGATCTGGGATGTCAGTAATGGTGGCCGCATCATCAACCGCACCTACCGTTACATCAAAGGTCTTATAGGTGGTAGTGGTACCATCAAACACCGAAACAGTGATCGTGGCTATGCCATTTTGTGCCGCAGCTGGATCGATATCCAGCGTCCAATCCGTGCCACTTCCGTTGAGGGTAATGTTACCATCTGGGATCAACGTTTGATCCGATGACGTTACCGTAATCACCAGATTATTGATATCGGTATCAATGTCAGCAACGCTAAAGGCGATGCCGGTGATAGACGTATCTTCATCCGTTACTTGATCTGGGATGTCAGTAATGGTGGCCGTATCATCGACCGCACCTACCGTTACATCAAAGGTTTTATAGGTGGTGGTAGTGCCATCAAACACCGAAACGGTGATGGTAGCTGTGCCGTGCTCATTAGCAGAAGGATCAATATCCAACGTCCAATCCGTACCCGAACCGTTTAAGGTAATGTTGTCGTCAGGGATTAATGTTTGATCCGATGACGTTACCGTAATCACCAGATTATTTATATCAGTGTCGATATCAGCAACGCTAAAGGCGATGCCGATAATAGCGGTATCCTCCGCTGTTGTTTGATCTGGGATGTCAGTAATGGTGGCCGCATCATCAACCGCACCTACCGTTACATCAAAGGTCTTATAGGTAGTGGTGGTACCATCAAACACTGCAACGGTAATGGTGGCTGCGCCGTGCTCATTAGCAGAAGGATCGATATCCAACGTCCAATCCGTGCCACCGCCATTGAGGGTAATGTTGCCATCAGGGATTAATGTTTGATCCGATGACGTTACCGTTATCACCAGATTATTTATATCAGTGTCGATATCAGCAACACTAAAGGCGATGCCGGTGATAGAAGTATCCTCATCCGTTACTTGATCTGGGATGTCAGTAATGGTGGCCGCATCATCAACCGCACCTACCGTTACATCAAAGGTCTTATAGGTGGTAGTGGTACCATCAAACACCGAAACAGTGATCGTGGCTGTGCCATTTTGTGCCGCAGCTGGATCGATATCCAATGTCCAATCCGTGCCACTTCCATTAAGGGTGATGTTACCATCTGGGATCAACGTTTGATCCGATGACGTTAGCGTAATCACCAGATTATTTATATCAGTGTCGATATCAGCAACGCTAAAGGCGATGCCGGTAATAGCGGTATCCTCCGCTGTTGTTTGATCTGGGATATCAGTAATGGTGGCCGCATCATCGACTGCACCTACCGTTACATCAAAGGTTTTATAGGTGGTGGTAGTGCCATCAAATACCGAAACGGTGATAGTAGCTGTGCCGTGCTCATTGGCAGAAGGATCAATATCCAACGTCCAATCCGTGCCACTGCCATTGAGGGTAATGTTACCATCTGGAATTAAAGTTTGATCCGATGACGTTACCGTAATCACCAGATTTTTGAGATTGGTGTCGATATCAGCAACGCTAAAGGCGATGCCGGTAATAGCGGTATCCTCCGCTGTTGTTTGATCTGGGATATCAGTAATGGTGGCCGCATCATCGACTGCACCTACCGTTATATCAAAAGTTTTATAGGTGGTGGTGGTGCCATCAAACACTGCAACTGTAATGGTGGCTGTGCCGTGCTCATTAGCAGACGGATCAATATCGAGTGTCCAATCCGTTCCACTGCCATTGAGGGTGATGTTGCCATCGGGGATCAAGGTTTGATCCGATGAGGTTACCGTAATCATCAGATTTTTGAGATTGGTGTCGATATCGTCCACACTAAACGCTATACCAGTAATGGCGGTGTCCTCAGCTGTTTTTTGATCTGGGATGTCGGTAATCGTTGCCGCATCATCCACTGCATTAACAGTCACTTCAAATGTTTCATAGACGGTTGAGTTCCCGTCAGACACCGCTACTGTAATAACTGCTGTTCCATGCTGGTTTGTCTCTGGAATAATATCCATACTCCAATCCGTGCCACTTCCATTGAGGATAATGTTACCATCAGGAATTAAGCTTTGGTCTGATGAAGTAATCTTTATAACTAGGTCGTTTATATTTGTATCAACATCCGAGATAGTGAAACCAATCCCCTTTATAGGATTATCCTCATCCGTTACTTGATTATCTATATGCGACCTAATAGGTGGATCATTAACTACACCTACTGAAACAGTAAAGGTTTCGAAGGATGTCGTTACACCATCTGAAACAGCTATCGTAATTTCCGCTGTGCCATTCATATTCTCAGCCGGAGTTACACTAATAGTACGATCTGTGCCACTTCCTCCAATTCTTATATTTCCATTCGGAATTAGCTTAGGATCCGAAGATGTCACCGTTACTTTTAATGAATCGATTTCTGTTTCAACATCTGATATCGTGAAAGGAATATCTTTGATGGAAACTCCTTCCTCTGTTGTCTGACCCATGATATGCGATATTACCGGCACATCATTGACCGACACCACCGTTACATCAAAGGTCTGATAAGTAGTTGTTGTTCCATCACTGACAGACAATGTAATAGTTGCCACCCCACTAGCATTAGCCGACGGACTTATACTAATCGTATGATTGGGACCAGTACCATTTATAGTAATATTGTCATTAGGAATCAAACTTTGGTCTGAGCTCGTTGCTGTTATCACCAGGCTGGTTGAAGCAGTCTCAACGTCGGAGATCGTAAACGCCACGTTTTCCAGTAGGGTGTCTTCGTTCGTCGTTTGATTGGCGATGGTGCTTAAGGTTGGAGCATCATTGACTGCATTGACGGTCACTGTGAATGTTTGGGTGGTGGTGGTCGTACCATCACTAACATTGAGGGTAATCGTGGCTACGCCACTTGCATTCGCTGCTGGTACAAAATTGATGGTGCGGTTAGCGCCACTGCCGCCAAACGTTATATTTCCGTTGGGAATTAACGCCGTGTTAGAACTGGTGGCTGTCAGCACCAAACTTGTGGATGCGGTTTCAACATCCGATATCGTAAATGCCACGTTGTTCAACGCAGTGTCTTCGTTCGTCGTTTGGTTGGCGATGGTGCTTAAGGTTGGAGCATCATTGACTGCATTGACGGTCACTGTGAATGTTTGGGTGGTGGTGGTCGTACCATCACTAACATTGAGGGTAATCGTGGCTACGCCACTTGCATTCGCTGCTGGTACAAAATTGATGGTGCGGTTTGCGCCACTGCCGCCGAAGGTAATGTTGCCATTGGGGATTAAGGTTTGATCCGAACTGGTGGCTGTTAACACCAAGCTGGTTGAGGCAGTCTCAACATCGGAAATGGTGAAAGCAACGTTGTTCAATGCAGTGTCTTCATTGGTAGTTTGGTTGGCAATGGTACTTAGCGTGGGAGCATCATTGACTGCATTGACGGTCACTGTGAATGTCTGGGTGGTGGTCGTCGTACCATCACTAACATTGAGGGTAATCGTGGCTACGCCACTTGCATTCGCTGCTGGCACAAAATTGATGGTGCGGTTAGCGCCACTGCCGCCAAACGTTATATTACCATTGGGAATTAACGCCGTGTTAGAACTGGTGGCTGTCAGCACCAAACTTGTGGATGCGGTTTCAACATCCGATATCGTAAATGCCACGTTGTTCAATGCGGTGTCTTCATTGGTGGTTTGGTTGGCAATGGTACTTAGCGTGGGAGCATCATTGACTGCATTGACGGTCACTGTGAATGTTTGGGTGGTCGTCGTCGTGCCATCACTGACATTGAGGGTAATCGTGGCTACGCCACTTGCATTCGCTGCTGGTACAAAATTGATGGTGCGGTTAGCGCCACTGCCGCCAAACGTTATATTTCCGTTGGGAATTAACGCCGTGTTAGAACTGGTGGCTGTCAGCACCAAACTTGTGGATGCGGTTTCAACATCCGATATCGTAAATGCCACATTGTTCAATGCAGTGTCTTCATTGGTAGTTTGGTTGGCAATGGTACTCAACGTGGGAGCATCATTGACTGCATTGACGGTCACTGTGAATGTCTGGGTGGTCGTCGTCGCACCATCACTGACATTGAGGGTAATCGTGGCTACGCCACTTGCATTCGCTGCTGGTACAAAATTGATGGTGCGGTTAGCGCCACTGCCGCCAAACGTTATATTACCATTGGGAATTAAGGCCGTGTTAGAACTGGTGGCTGTCAGCACCAAACTTGTGGATGCGGTTTCAACATCCGATATCGTAAATGCCACGTTGTTCAATGCGGTGTCTTCATTGGTGGTTTGGTTGGCAATGGTACTTAGCGTGGAGCATCATTGACTGCATTGACGGTCACTGTGAATGTTTGGGTGGTCGTCGTCGTGCCATCACTGACATTGAGGGTAATCGTATACGCCACTTGCATTCGCTGCTGGTACAAAATTGATGGTGCGGTTAGCGCCACTGCCGCCAAACGTTATATTTCCGTTGGGAATTAACGCCGTGTTAGAACTGGTGGCTGTCAGCACCAAACTTGTGGATGCGGTTTCAACATCCGATATCGTAAATGCCACATTGTTCAATGCAGTGTCTTCATTGGTGGTTTGATTGGCAATGGTACTCAACGTGGGAGCATCATTGACTGCATTGACGGTCACTGTGAATGTTTGGGTGGTGGTCGTCGTGCCATCACTGACATTGAGGGTAATCGTGGCTACGCCACTTGCATTCGCTGCTGGTACAAAATTGATGGTGCGGTTAGCGCCACTGCCGCCAAACGTTATATTTCCGTTGGGGATTAAGGTTTGATCCGAACTGGTGGCTGTTAATACCAAGCTGGTTGAGGCAGTCTCAACATCGGAAATGGTGAAGGCAACGTTGTTCAATGCAGTGTCTTCATTGGTAGTTTGATTCGCGATCGTACTCAACGTCGGCGCATCATTCACTGCATTGACCGTAACGACGAATGTATCAGAACGTGTATTAACACCATCACTAACAGTAACGGTGATCGTTGAGGTTCCATTAGCATTAGCGGCGGGAGTAAGGCTTAATGTCCTATTAATACCACTACCTCCAACAGTAATATTCCCATTAGGTATTAAGGATGTATTGGACGAAGAAGTCGTAATCGTTAATGTTGACTCATTTCCATCAAAATCTCTTAGCGTAAATGGGACATTCGATAATGAGTTATCCTCATTTATAGTCTGATTAGGTATGTCTGAGATCAATGCTGCTGTTGACGCCCCCCATTTATCAACGAGATAATCATGAAATGTGTCTAGCTGAGCAGTATTGAATGCCATTCCATTTGTTATGAATACTTCGCCTATTTTTCCCGTAAAGTAATTTATTCCTGTATTTCCTGTAGTTGCACCTCCAGTAAAGGTCGCAAAAGTGATCGGATCTCTGCCTGTTCCTTGCATAGCACCTAAATCAGCGGAATCAGCTCCTGATAAATCAGGCATTGTTGTAATACCTGATATGCTACCTTTCAACTCTCCATTTAGGTATGCTGACCACGTTCCTGCTGTGCTATCTTGTACAGCTGTCAATGCATATGTTGTACCTGTACTAATTGCACCTAAATCTATGGAATAATTATTAGTATTTGATTCATATGCATATGCATATAAATGTCCATTTTGAATACAGAACACATACCCATCCGAAGAGGATGAGCTTTGGTAGATAACCTGGAGCCCAGCAACGGTATTTCCTGTTTGTATAACAAACGCAAACGTTCTATCTGCACTAGCCGCACTTAAACTAAAAGAAGCCGTATCCATGTGATCACTGCCACTAAAGTTAACTCCTCCTATTCCTCCAAAAGCAGTTGTACTATAAGTCGGTTTTTGGGAAGAAGTCGTTTGCGTAAAATGATTTGCCATTGAGCTTCTATCAACCCAATTTGATACATTGCTTCCATTCGTAGGATTATTTGTATAATTCCCATCTGCATTAAGATCGGTAGCATCTAAATGCAGGGCTGAATTTGCCCCTGCAACGGTAACTGGATCATAGACAAGTGTCGTGTCAAATGCTTCCAGAACGGAATAATCATAAGCTAGATGAGCTTCAATTGTACCCGTATGCTGCTCCAGAACCCAGTCTCCTCCCAATCGATGGGCACCAGTAATATTTTCTGAGGCGGCAATGTCTGCACCGGTTAAATCGGCCAGCTTATCAACCAATTGATGCCCTGTTTCACCTTGCGCAACATCGCAACCATAGATTAAAATATCTGCATCTTCTGTTAATGCCCCACTCCAACTACTGATCATTTGTTGGAATTCAGCCAAATTTTCATTGGATAAAACCGTACTACCCAATACCAATTCTCCAGCATTACCGTGCGAAATAATATGCACTGAATCAACATCATGCAACGAATTGAGAATAGAGGTGATTTGGCTTACACCATCACTATGACTATCTAGAATAAAAACTTCCTGGTCGGGCCTGGCATTTTGTACCAGTTGTTCATATCCCTCCACCCCCGAATCGATAATGATAATCTCATGGTGCTGATCAAGTCCACTTCCTGTAACGGGTGGAATAAAATCTTTAAATAAATGAACCGTCTCCGATGAACTTTGTTCCATCGAATTATGCGATGTTTCTACATAGTGATGCGCTAATATATCGTGGTTAGCATCTTCGTTTCCTGAAGGGTGCTGACTATCTGTTGCTTGATCATGTGCAGCGGTTGGTTGAACCACGGTTTCCACCATTGTTTCTGCAACTACCGCTACACCAGCAGCGTCCATCATGAATCGTTGCTCAAGCGCACGCATAATCAATTTTGGAGCTTTTGGTTTTGATGGCATGGGATTTCCTTTTCGCAATAAAAATATCACTGTCCATCATTGGTAACGAAAGGAGTTTAAAAAACACTTAACTGGAAATTTTTCGCAAACATCATGAGCGACGATTAAACGGTCTCACACAAGGACAATACATCAACGACATTACCCTTCTTCATATTTTTACCTTCTTTATCGATCGCTATAAGTCCATTGCTTCTGGTAAGTGCGGATATTAAAGGCATCGTGCTGAAATTTTGCGGAGTCACTGACCACGATTGATCTCCTTCTTTGCTAAAATGCGCATGGATAAATTCTTTGTGCCAATCATGTTCATTGATATCATCTGTCAGTGTTGCTTTCACCGTTGCGAATATTTGATCAATACCCATCATCATCGAAATCGCCGGCTTTAAAATTAAAAACATTTTTATTACTGCAAACGATAATGTTGCAGGCAATGCCAGCACTGAAACCTGATTATAGGTGCCGGCAATGACCGACTCCTGTTCCCCAAGCCGAATAAAGTATGCCTCAAGATCAGCTCCTTGCTGTATGAGAATATCCCAAAAAGGATTAGCCTGGGACATATCATATTTTAAAGAAAAAAGACTTCCTGCCATCACCACACAATCCACCTGATTAACCAAATGATTGAGATCTGCTACCACTTCCGTTAACGCTTGTTTTGAATGGATAATATGGGTGATATCACCTAACATGACTGGTATACCGCCACATTCTTGAATAAAGGAAAACAATGTTATGGCCAAGGATGTCGACAGTTTAAATGGGCTATGTAATTCACCCAAAATCTTTGCATCACCAACCATTATGCCAATGCGTGGCTTCTTATATACCGGAATCCATGGCAACTGTAATAAGGAAAGCAACGAGATATGCTGTGGCTTGATAATGGTCCCACGTTTAAGAGCGCAATAACCTTCATACATATCGCTTCCTGCAAACGTAATATTAAGATTATCAATAATCGTATCAAACAGATGAATATAACCGTGGTCTTCAAATACATTGTTTATATGAAGCACTACGTCGGCATCCTGTGGCAAAGGAGAGCCCGTATAAACCCTAACCGCATAACCTGGTTTAACTTTGCATTTTTCTTCATCATGCTTCGTTGGTTCATGGATTTTAAGAGAAACTGGAAATTTGAGAATATCCTCAGCCCTTACTGCATATCCATCCACCGCCGAAAGATGCACAGGAGGCAAGATATGAGGCGAGAAGACATCTTCTGCCAATACCCGCCCAGAGGCATTCAACACCGTAATATATTCAACTGGCTGTTGTTTGATAAACAACCTCAGTCTTTCATGAATTTCGTGTATGCTGAAAAACATGGCCTTCCATTATGATTTATCTTTTCTAAAACTGAAGATGTCAGATAAACCATAAAAAAGGGTTAACGTACCTTAACCTCCTTGGCTGCCTCTACCAGACGTTGAAACAATTTAAAATGCGGATTATTGTCATTTCCAAAAAATTCTGGATGCCATTGGACACCGATGGCAAATTGCTTATCTTTCATTTCAATAGCTTCAATAACACCATCGGTTGCCGTTGCGCTAATAACAACTTCAGCAGGAACGGTAACAACGCCTTCCCGATGCGATGTGTTCACCCCAAATTCTAAAGATTCAACGATATTGGCCAACAACGTCCCAGTAACGATCTTCACGTTATGTCCTACTTCGTGACGGGGTTTTGCATCACGATGATCAATGTGTGTCCCAGTAAAACGCATGACGTCTGATGTTAATTTACAGCCAAGCAAGCCGGCCATAATTTGCATACCGGCACAAATGCCTAAGAAAGGCTTATCGTTTTGCATCGCTTTGCTGATAATGGCTTTTTCAAATTCCAGCCTTGGTGACGATAAATAAGGTGATTTTTCCTGAATGCTTACATACCAGGTTGGATCCAACGCAAAATCGCCCCCAGGAAAAATAAAGCCATCCATATAATCGATATACTGATTGATAACATCAGGCTCAAAAGGGATGGCGACAGGAACCCCACCGGCTTTGACGACCATTTGAAAATAATGCTCACGCATCACAAAATAAGGATAAGGAGAGTAATCTCCGTTCTCCTGCCAGTTAAGGGTAACACCGATCAATGGTTTAGTCTTGGTCTTATGCATAAAAGAACGTCAATAAATTAAACTTAATCTACTGATTCTAACTCTTTTGTTGGTTTGGCAAAAGTCTTTTTCACGGAAGGAGAGTGAGGGACGTCTAAGGCAACCGGCTCCACCGAGATAACTGGCTGATTGACCCTGAGCAATTCACGTTCTACAGCTTGTTCCTTCCGTTTTTTTTGCATAAAGAGCCAGGCGCATAATGCCACATAATAACCCGCAATCGACATTGTGTAATAACCAAAGGCAATCGCGTGATTGGTTGATCCAATTAACAGGATAAAAGGGTAACGCTCCATTTTCGCATACCATTTAAATAATGTGCCCCCAAATTGAAGTGGGTGACGAACTTTTCCCTGCATCTGATCAAATTGAAAGAGTTCCAGGCTAGTCTCTAAAAATCCATCCTGTTTTATCGTATCATACCATTGTGACGATAACAGCAGTCGTCGCTTATAATCCACTAACATCACTTCAGACGCAGTTTCTGTCAGTAAAGGCCTCATAGCACTCAATAAAGAATCAACCGGGATAAATGATACCACAATACCAGTCTGCTGATGATATCGCTTATCATGGACAGCAATAGCCAGCGGAACCATGAGCTCACCCTCATGGTTAGGCCTCATCAATTTCCCAATGGTCAAGGTATAAGGATATTGTGCGGCAGCTTGAATGATCGTAAATAAATCGACCATATCAAAATTATTCCTCCCCTTTAAGCGTGTGATGGTATCGCCCTGAATCCAGAATTGATCAGCGCCGGTCAAATCAATCGGACTCAAGGAACCTTCAAGACGGCCATTAGCAAACCGTAATAATTGATACTCATTTTTTTCTATCAATGCCCCAAATGCGGTAACGATGGCCTGGGAAGAGTACTGCTGCGCCTTCTCGTATTTTTGGTGCTGCCAATGAAAATGCGCATAAGCACCAATAAGCGGCAACACAATAAAAAGTGCAAGAATAGCGGCCTTAACGATCAACCCTCTATTATTATCATATTGATTCATAATGATTTCCTTTGAAATAGTCTTATAACACAGATTCCTGTAATTGCCAACTCTATTAGGTATGTCTATACTGACACCATACAGATGGAGGGAACGTGATTAATGGTATTTGGTTGAGTATTTTTTTGATGGGAATCCTTACGGGCTCCTACCAATTTATTTTTATGGGACATGACGCTATTTTAAGCCAGTTGGTCAATGCCCTGTTTGATGCTGCCAAATCTGGGGTTGAGATTACCATCGGCCTGCTTGGCATTTTATGCCTATGGCTTGGGTTATTAAATATTGCCAAAGAAGCCGGTATGGTTGATTGGCTTGCCAGGCGCTTGACTCCTCTTTTTCGTACACTTATGCCAGAAATTCCTGAAGGTCACCCCGCCATCGGTGCCATGGCCCTTAATTTTGCCGCCAATATCTTAGGCCTTGATAATGCTGCCACGCCTATGGGACTTAAAGCCATGAAAGAACTGCAAACATTAAACCCCAACAAAGAGCGCGCAACCAACGCCCAAATTATGTTTCTGGTGATTAATGCTTCCTCTATTACCTTGTTGCCAGTCTCCATTTTTATGTTTCGCGCCCAGCAAGGCGCTTCGGATCCCACCAGCGTTTTCATACCTATATTGTTGGCCACAACAGCTTCCACCTTAACAGGCATTCTCTCCACTGCACTCATGCAACGTATTTCGCTATTTAACAAATCCTTTCTGCTGTTCGTGGGCACTCTTGTGGGTATCATCGGTGGTTTGATTGTTTATCTGCATCACCTGCCATCTGCCGAAATGGTGCAGCAATCCAGTGTTATTGGTCATCTGATTTTGGTCGTGGTAATTACCACATTCCTGGTTACAGGATGGGCCAAAAAGGTTCCTGTCTACGAAACCTTTGTGGAGGGAGCCAAAGAAGGATTTCAGATTGCCATCACCATCCTCCCCTTCCTTATCGCTATGCTGGCTGCTATTGCGGTTTTCAGAGCTAGCGGAGCCCTGGATTTCCTACTGGATGGCATACGTTATCTCGTTGAGTTGGCCGGACTGGATAGTGATTTTATCCCCGCCTTGCCTACCGCCCTTATCAAACCTTTTAGCGGCAGTGGTGCGCGCGCCATGATGATAGAAACCATGCAGCATTATGGAGCCAATTCGTTCCCTGCTTTCGTCTCTTCGGTCATTCAGGGAAGCACCGAAACAACCCTCTACGTAGTGGCCCTCTATTATGGCTCAGTTGGCATTAAACAAGTCAGGCATACTATTGGCTGTGGCTTATTGGCCGATTTAGCAGGAGTTTTAGCCGGTATTTGGGTCAGTTATTGGTTTTTTGCTTAGAGATGTCTTTCTTAGAAACCAACCCCAGATAGCAATTCCTGTTTTTCGTTATAATAAAGCGGATGACCACCTGCTCACGGACGACTAATCTGGGGTGAATGGTTTACCATTAAACCAGTTTTACGCATAAAAGCATCTCGGCTTATTTCCCTAATTTCAGTTATTACTTTGCCTTCGGGGGTGATATAGGAAAATGGTTTTATCAGGCCGGAAAAGTTTTGCGCAGCTAGTTTAGAGAGGGCGTCAGGATCTCCAGAAATAAGTTTTTTATCCTTAGTGATCTGCAAATCCGCCAGCTGGGTGCGCCCAACGATTGCCTCCTTTATGTGAAGTTGATCACTGTCGGAAAGCAATGAAAATAGGATAAAAGGAGGGTTATAAATTCTATATTTCCATGGAGTATATTTCCATGGAGTAATAGTAGGTAACTCTGATCGGACAGGTTGAACACCCGGCTGGTGATGGCCAAAATCTTGGCGGGGCTCATTAATTGTCGGCTTTTTATTGCCAAAAACTACAGATTTTGCTGGCTCCTGACTGAACCCAAGGCCTGTAGGCGCAGGCGGAATGGCACGAGTAGGATTGCTCGCGCTCATTGTGTAAGAAGGCATTTTATCCCATTTTTTATGCCAGAGCAGGAGGGTTAAAATGAGAGCTAACTTGGTTCTTACAATTTCATTGAATGTTTTTAGATAATTTAGTTCATCCATAAAAAGCTGATAACATTGTGGCAATATTTGCTTTGTATATGTAAGGGCTTGCTGTTCTGTTATGCCATTGGGGAAGTTGGGTAAAGAGGGCCTGGATGTCTGGGCTAGATACTGGGGAATGCGTACTGGTAACTCAAAATATTTTTTTGCCTTATCTTCATACGTGCTTAAATTAAAACTATCTAAATGTTGTTTAAAAGGATAAAGCAAAGCGTTACTTTCATTGTCTAATTCAACTATTACATTAGATAAAAACGGAAACGGAACACGCATTGAAGGCATTGATCCTAGATTTGATTTGACCATATTGGCGTGAGGTGTCACGGCTTCCATTTCCTTAAGAATTGATTTATATGCCTCTTGTGAGCTTAAAATGGGTAATGGATGGCGGTTATCATTCTTTTGCCATTCAAAATAATGCCATAATTCGTGGATTAATGTACCTTTGATCTTTTCCGGTTCAGATATAAAGGAATGTTCGCTAGCAAAGACTGATATTGTGTTTTCAGGTCTATTGTAAATTCCCAATATATTACGTTTTTTAATGTCTCTTTCCGAATGAAATACAATATTTAGAGCATTTTTTTTGCTAATTGCTGTGTAAGCAGCAAATTCAAGCAAGTGGCATAACAGAGGATTTTGGTCAAGGACCGCCTGATAAATTGTCGGTATTTTTTGTCGGTAAGCTGGATTGATGGAGTAAGCATAGGTTCTGGGGAGCAACATATTGAGGACAAAATGTTTGCCGGTATCCGCTGGCTCCAGGGGCTTTTGCATGGCATCATTAATTTGTTTTTTATAATCCACCAGTTCTGAGGGAGGTGATTGCATTTCTTTCAGAAAACCCGTGACCTTGGATTCAGAACATCTCACTAATGGCACGTTGTTTTTTCTTAAGTACCATTCCATCTCCATTAAATGGAAAAGGGTAGAAATATATATTGTGGAAAGGAGTGACGTTTCATCAAGTGAGGAATCTAACGAACCTTCTTTAATTAGTACCCGAAGGGGGTCGTCGAATCTTATATGAGAAGAGTTGAATTCACTGTAATGCATTAACTGCTTTACTTCTATAGCTGATTCCAAAGGGAGGCTAAATCGTTCAGTAATGCGAAGTACTGCTTCCGGTTTTGGCGTAAGGGAATCAGACGTTAAAATAATATCCAGAGGGCTTTGATGGTCTTTCATAATGCGTGTTTTATAATATTTTTCTCTTAAAAATAACAATAATTGACAATTATTGCATTGCCGCTTATTAGAACAACACAAAAAAAATTACAGAATATTAAAATACCAAATAATTTTTATCATGCCAGTCATCATTGATATTTATCTATTATTTGTAGGTTATTTCATTAAAAATCTACATGACAATAAATCAAATGTCAATTATGTTCGCTTTTATGGGCATTTTCAACATTCTAAAAACTATGATTGGATGTTTTATAATACGTTGCCGCACTTCACATTTAAATGTGGCCTGTTGAAGAAAAAGTTTTGGCATTACAGGAACGAAAGCGTCAATTAGCTAATTCAATTTCTGATCCTGAAGCCGCACACGCATCCCGATTTACTGTAGATGACCTGCAGCCACTTTTTGCTCCCATTACAGCTGCTGCTAAGAAAATAGCGGCTTAAAGCGTCTGGCAATGCTGCTTCTTGAAGGTACCATTCCATTTTAGTCTACATTTCATTAGACTCATTTTCTCTCAGAGGTTTAACCCCCAAAAGAGCAGTTAAAGCATAGTGAGAGAGTCAGAAGTGATGAATATACGCTATGTTTAAGATAATGGACTCATATGCCACAAACGCCATCACCCCCAGACCAAGTGGGCTGAGGGTGATGGCATGTTGCAGTAGCGCAGAATAATCTTTATAAATCAATATATCGCTTATTCGACACGCGTACGTGTTTAGGGGAGTGGAGCATTAAGGTAATATTGACATTAGGATTGAACTTCCCAGGATCCATCAGGCATCCTGCAAGCCGTTCCATAACCAGATTGGACTTTACCACCAATTTGGATTTTTTGATTGAACTCACGGCAATATCTGCCCCCTTGTTCATAGGTTCGAACGGGAGTAATGGTTCCACTATGTCCAGAGTCGGGATTAGACCATGTAGAAGAAACACCAGTAGGGTTACTCTCAAAGGTTCTGGCAGATGTTTGTTGCAAATAAAGCTGGTCTGCACGGTCAAGTGATGCACCAACCTCATGTCCAACCACAGCACCCAGTAACGTACCTACCGCAATATTGGCAATACGCCCCTTGCCTTTACCGATGTTAGACCCAACAATAGCGCCTGTAGCCGCTCCTGCCAAACCACCGATAGTGGATTTAGTGCCTGCTGCCTGATAACCTCCGCCATAACCATTACCATTATAACCATAATTGGCTGTTGGAGCACACGCCGTAATGCCAAAGAGCACGATCACACTCATCAAAAACCAAATGCGTAAGGAGCAATTGATGATAAAAGTTTTGGACATAATTTCCTCATTTGTTAGGTTGTCATATATATATGCTATAAGCAGCATATAAACTTAATGTAACCTATAGGCCATGAAGGAGTCTTGAAGACAAAATTCATCGTTTATTCATATCAAGAAAAGACTGATAAAAACTTCGAAATAGGGATTTGATCCTGTCCAACAGTGTCCAAATTTCCATCCATTCGACTATTTTGCCTTTGGTAAGCTCACGACCACCTTCAATCCCCCTAGGCTAGAAGGCTCCAGGGTCATGGTCCCGTTATAAAGGGCTACTAAATCACGTGCAATCGGAAGTCCTATGCCATGGCCTGGTTTGCTTTCATCCAAACGTGTTCCTCTTTTGACAACTGTTTCATATTCTTCCTGTGGAATGCCGGGACCATCATCTTCACAACTAAAACAAATCATATCCTCCTGCGAAAATAAACGCACTTGCACCGATTGTTTGGCATATTTACAAGCATTTTCGATAATATTGCCTAGGAATTCATAGGCGTCTCCTTCATCACCGCGAAAGAAGCCTCGATCGTCAATAACCAGCTCTGCCTTTTTATCATAAATTTTTGCAAACCCCTGGGTTATCCTTTCAACAATACTAGCAATATCGGTTCGTGCGGTTAGGATATTGGCCGTACCTGCACTCTTGACCCGCGCCAGATTTCGGTCAATCAAAGCCAACATAATCTGGGCCTGCTCTTTGATGGTAAGTGCCAACTTCCCGTGACTCACTGCAGCTTCGGAGGAAATAACGGTTAGCGGTGTTTTCAGCGCATGCGACATGTTACTAGCAAAGGTACGATAGCGTTCAACCACCTCTTCACTGTAATCAAGCAACGTATTGACATGCTCAGCCAAAGGCTGAATCTCCGAAGGAAAAACATCAGGAAGCCTTGATAATTTTCCTGATTCAATATCTTCTAAACATTCTTGAATTTCCTGTAATGGCCTGCTTTGCAGACGAATTTGGATAAACGCCAGGATTAATAACAACACCGCAACTGGCACTAAAATAAAAACCAGGGCTTTATTGAAAATAGCCTTATCTTCATCCATAAATGCCTGGGCAATAGCCGATTGCATTCCAAATAAATACACCACTTCCTGCCGTCCTGGAAACATAATCGTCTTTTCAACAGCAGTGATCGATGTACCATATTTATCAATCACATTCACCCGTGTAATCTCACTTCCTGCACCCGACTTAACCTTAATCCAGTTTTTAAGATGAGACGATTTAATCAACGGCTTGCCATTAACCGTCACCTGCCAATAGCGCGGAATTGCACCAAAAAAGGCATCTCCTTTGTGAATATAAACCTTGCCATTGGCATCCAACATGGTTGAAGAAATTAATATATCGACATAGGCAAGCAACTGGTTATCAAGGCTTCTTTCTGCCGAACGATTAAACGCCCAGGTGATGGCAACGCCTCCAATACTCATCAACAATGTAATCCACAAAAAAGACAACAGCGACATGCGTGCCGCAAGGGATTTGCTTACATGCCCTACCTTAGGGGAAGGATCCGACTTATTCACCGCCTGGTTCTTTTGGAACATAATAACCCCGGTTCGTTTCAGTCATAATGATTTCATGGCCAATTTTCTTGCGGATATTGGCCACATGCCTGGCAATGATGCTCGAATCATTATCAAAATCTTCATAGGTATGATCAATCAATTCATTCAACGGCACTAATTTACCCTGGTTGATAAATAAATATTGGACAATCAAAAATTCGGTACGGGTCAATTTGGCTGGTACGCCATTGACGAATACCCTACCACTACGCATATCATAAGTAACATTTTTATAAACGGCCTGCGTTGCCCCCTGCCCCCTTGCTCTGCGAATGGTAGAACGGATTCTGGCCGCAACCTCCTCCATATCAAATGGTTTGGTGATATAATCATCGGCGCCCTGTTCTAAACCGCGAATCACTTCCATTTTACTGGTTCTTGCCGTAATGATTAAAACAGGGGTGGTGATTTTGGCTTTACGCCATTTTTCTAATATCGATACACCATCCATCGTAGGCAAACCAAGGTCTAATAAAATAGCATCATATTGTCCGGCCTCCCCTTCATAATGCCCTACTTCACCATCATTTTCGACATGCACGACAAAACCAGCTTCTCTCAGATAATCGCAAAGCTGTTCAGCGATGGTTTTATCATCCTCAACGATTAGTATCTTCATGCTCCCATCCTATTCTGTAACTGACATAACGCGACCCGAGAGGCCATCCACCACGACCAGGATCACTTTTCCCTGGCGTGTTAACACCTGTACCTGATAAAGGTTAACGTTAT
This sequence comes from Alphaproteobacteria bacterium, assembly GCA_016722515.1. Taxonomy (NCBI): domain Bacteria; kingdom Pseudomonadati; phylum Pseudomonadota; class Alphaproteobacteria; species Alphaproteobacteria bacterium. The sequence continues at coordinate 576,024 of JADKJE010000002.1, read as the reverse complement.
TCCACGTTCCATCGGTACCTTTACAAACCGTACCTAAAGCCTTTTTAGCCACCCCAGCGATCTTGATTGTCGTGGTATATTCTCGACAATTAGCTTCTGTTGCACTTGATTGAGGCACAACTCCCACCACCCTACCTTTAAATTGCTGCTGAATGGTTTCAATCACGCGTGGAGGTAAATTACTATTCGTATTTTCCTGAGCACTAACACTATCAATACCCAACATGGCCACCACCACCAAGGCAGTGAGCAAGCAAATACTTGAAAGATAATAAAGATAGGTTTTCATCTCTACACGATAGCACAGGAATCCTGAAGGACGAATGAATTTTGCCAATAGCCTCTAGTCAACCCATTTTTGGGTCCGTTCTGCCAATTGCTCCCCTAATGCCTCAACTGCCTGCTGAGCGTTGGCATCTTTCAATGTTCCGTCATCAGCAAAAGCCTCTGTGCATTTGCCGATAGCCCTTTGCTGGGGCAATACGGTTACGCCAAGATTACCTAATATCGATCGCACATGCACCAATCCACGTAACCCGCCTAGTGCACCAGGAGAGGCACTTATCAGCAATGCCAGTTTATTTTTAAACGCAGCTAAATCCTCTTCTCCCTTAACTGGACGGGAAACCCAGTCAATGGTATTCTTAAGAACACCAGTGATTGAGCTGTTATATTCCGGACATGCCAGCAACAATGCGTCATGTTGTTTAAACAGTGTTTTGAGTTCCATGGCCTTTGCCGGAATTCCGCTAGCATCTTCGATCTCTTGGTCGTAGAGTGGAAGAGGATAATCTTTTAAATCAATAACCGTGATTTCGGCTCCCGATTTTCTCACTCCACCCACGGCAATATTCAATAGTTTCTTATTCCACGAATCTTTACGCAGGCTTCCTGCAAATGCCAAAATCTTCACCATAAAAACACCCTCACTCATTCATTTATCGTTAACCATTCCCTTTCATACTATCAGCCTATGTCCGATAACACAAACGCCTTACCACACCTTCTTCAACATGCCCTTATCCAGGCTGAAACCTGGCAGAAAGCGGCTATGGAACAAGTCACAACCCACGAAAAAGAATCCCATCGAAGGATGGCGTATTTGGTTAAAAACAAATCCGACAAACAACAATTGATTCGTATCCTTGATCAAGCCTTCCGCTCTGAGGATCCCCTTCGCACCACCGACCAAATAGCCTTTCTACTGGGTAAATATGGAGTTCCCTCATTTTTAACATCATTTGAAAAATGTTTATGCCGCTTGTTTCAAGTCACGGGCAAATATGGAGCCAATTACAGCATTCCGTTAATGCGCTCTTATATATTAAAACTTGTTCAAGAATGGATTATCATCGACAAAGATGACAGGCTCATTGAAACATTAAAAGAATATCGAAAAGAACACATTACGACTAATATTAACCGTATTGGCGAAGCGCTCTTAGGAGAAAGAGAAGCCGCCTGCCGTTTTGAGAATTATATTGAAGACCTTAGAAATCCTTATATACCCTATATCTCAGTTAAAATTTCTACCCTGTTTTCACAGATAGACCCGCTTGCTTCAAGACATACATTAGCCATTCTTGATCAGCGTTTATGCCAGCTATATCGCGAAGCCATTACCAACACCTATACGTTTGCCAATGGCCAAACATCCCATAAATTTATCAACCTGGATATGGAAGAGTATCGTGATGCGCTACTAACAACCCAGCTGATGATGAAATCCCTTAAAAAATCTGAATTCCTAAACCTTAAAGCAGGCATTACTCTGCAAGCCTATTTACCCGACTTTAGTGCCCTTCAAGACGAGCTTCTCTCCTTTGCCTCCGCGCGGCGTGAACGTGGTGGGGTCCCACTTAAAATCCGTCTGGTAAAAGGGGCTAATTTAGAAATGGAACGCACCGAAAGCTCCATCCGCGAATGGGAACTAGCCCCCTTTGCAAGTAAGCGTGAAACAGATGCTCACTATAAACTCATGCTTCACAAAGCCCTGGATCCGGTAAATGCAAAGGCCGTCCACGTAGGGGTTGCCTCTCATAATATTTTTGACCTAGCCTATGCTTTTTGTCTAGCAAAAGAAAATAAGACCCTGGATTCCCTTTCATTTGAAATGCTCAGCGGCATGGCTCCACATGTGGGACGTGTTTTACAAAAAGAGGGACTGCCTCTCATTCTTTATTGCCCACTGGTTTATGAAAAAGATATCACTTCGGCGATTGCCTATCTGGTTCGCCGACTTGATGAAAACACATCACAAGGACATTTTCTGCGCGACTCTTTTATGCTTAAAGTTGGCTCCGATGCCTGGAATCAACAAAAAGAAGCCTTTATCGAGTCTCATACATTAGCCGCAGAATTGAACCCTCAACGCCACCGCCAGCAAAATCGTCAAAAAGAAGATGCATCCAATTACAAAGGCACTCTCGATATTTTTGTGAATGAAGCCGATACGGATTTTTCGTTACCATCCAACCAGGAATGGGCAAAACTCATTAAAGAAAAATGGTATAAACAAGATAGTAGCGATGTCATCAAAATACCCGTGGTGATAGCCGGCAAAGATATTTGGAATGAGCGTTACATTCATGATTGTTACGATATAAGTCAACCTTCTAGCACCATTATTATTGCTCAATATGCCCAGGCTATCAAAAATGATATTTATGAAGCCGTGATTGCAGCAAAACTAGATCTTGACGGCTGGCGATCACTTACTTCGGAAAATAGAAAAATTATCCTCGAACATGCTGCCAGGGAAATCAAACGTAAACGCGGTGATTTTATTGGAATTGCCGCCGCCTCAACGGGTAAAATGTTCAGGGAAATGGATATAGAAATTTCTGAAGCTATCGATTTTGCCATCTATTATCCCCGCACCGTCAGCGATATCGAAAAATTAGATAGTCTCCGTGTCAAAGGAAAAGGGGTCACCGTCGTTATTGCACCTTGGAATTTTCCACTTTCCATTCCAGCCGGCGGTGTTTTTGCAGCGCTTGCTGCCGGTAATACCGTCATTCTAAAACCCTCTTCCTATTCTGTTCCAGTCGCATGGATGTTCTGCCAATGTTTATGGCAAGCCGGAATTTCAAAAAATGTCCTGCAATTTGTGCCTTGCCGCGATAGCCGCCTGGCGACAGCCCTTGCAACCCACCCAGATGTTAGCAATGTTATTTTTACAGGCAGCACCCAAACAGCACGCCATATGTTACAGCAACATCATGATATAAGGTTAATAGCTGAAACGGGTGGAAAAAACAGTACCATCGTTACCGCCATGGCTGATGTAGATCAAGCCATAAAAAATGTTGTCCATTCCGCATTCAGTAACAGCGGGCAAAAATGTTCCGCCACATCATTATTAATTGTTGAACAATCTCTCTTCGATAATGAACATTTCGCCCGCCAATTATCTGATGCAGTGAGCAGTTTATCGGTTGGTTATCCTTGGGATTTTCAACATTTTATGGGCTCCTTGATCCGTCCTCCCGAAGAAAATTTACAGCGAGGCTTAAAACTAGATAACAAAGAATCATGGTTAGTCGAGCCAAAACAAATAGGGAGCGATCATCGCCTCTGGTCTCCAGGGATTAAATGGAATGTTGAACCTGGCAGTTTCACCCACATGAGCGAACTTTTTGGCCCGATTCTCAGCGTCATGCGTGCAACCAATTTGAAAGAAGCGATTGAATTCAGCAATAGTACTGGATACGGGCTCACTGCAGGCCTGGAAAGCCTTGACTCCCGTGAGCAGACGTATTGGCTAGACCATATTCAAGCCGGTAACCTGTACATCAATCGCTCCACCACGGGCGCTATTGTTCACCGCCAGCCTTTTGGCGGTACCAAGATGTCTAATTATGGCCCAGGATTCAAAACTGGTGGTCCGCATTATGTTATACCACTCATGGAATTAGAACAAAAATTAATAACCATTCAAAAACCCCTCATCATCCCTGCAAAACTTGTATCGATTATTAAAATGCTTGAAGAACAATGTGAGCATGCGTCGATTCTGCCTGAGGATGATCGAACCAAAAGTAACAAAGGCCATCTCCAACTGACACTCCAGGCAGCCTACAGTTATTGCTCAGCATACGATACACAGTTTGCCCGTCCTATGACGCTTGCTTCGTTAAGAGGCCAAGATAATGTCCTTAAATACCGACCTCTTGGACATATCATGGTACGCTTACATCGAGACGATAATGTATTTGAAACTATCGCTCGTCTTCTTGCTGCATTGGTAACTCACAATCAGGTAAGCATAAGCGCCCCTCCATTGATGGAAACGGTTCTCAATAATTGGTTTACACCACGTATTTGGAATCTTATCACCGGTGGTAAGGGTGTTATATATCAAACCGATGAGGACATCCAAATACAAATAAATACGATAAGCCGCATCCGTTATGCCCATCCTTCTCGTGTCCCCACTACCATGCGTGAAATAGCCGCCCGCCAGGGCATCTATATTGCCGATACACCACCGCTTGCCGAAGGCCGAGTAGAATTGCTTTATTATCTCCAGGAACAAGCCATTTCTATCAATTACCACCGCTATGGAAACATTGGATTGAGAGACGATTTGGTGGTCGAATAAACTACACGCATTTGAATATTTTCATTGCTGGTATATGGCAAGGATAGACCATTGCGGTGTCATACTGCTTATAAAAGGTGTTGTTCATCTAAATGGTAGATCGCGATCACAAAACCTATCGCACCAACAGCACCATTCTAGCTCACTGATTGCACACTCTAGTTTTCAGACAACAGTCACTCAATCAATGCGTCTGCTGTTGCTTCTGCGGAGTAAAAAAGATTTCCTGACTGGAAGGATCACAACTCGCTAACAGTAATAACAATCCAAGACACAGGATTATTTTCTTTGAAACCATACATCACCTCAAGACTATTTAACTACAATATACAGTGCGGCATCGCCTCTGCGCAAGTGCATTAATATACCATTTTTAGAACCTTTAACAATTTTGATTAAATCGTCAACGGTAGAAATAGGCTGTTTATTAACAGCAAGAATAACATCGTCTTCACGAATGCCTGCATTCCAGGCAGAACTTTCCTTTTTCACCTCAACCACCACAACTCCTTTTTTCAATTCGCTGTAAAGAGGATGGATTGAAGAAAGCGGCGAAAATTTAGCGCCATCTAACGCAGGAATTGATTTAGCAACTTCCACTTCTTTCTTGGCAACCGGACGTTTTTCGATTTTGATTTTAAACGCTTTTGGTTGACCATCACGCAATACTTCAATTTCAGCAACAGATCCAATCGGCGTAAATCCAACCATATTTTTTAATTCAGATGACCCGTTGACTGCTTTGCCATTGAATTTAGTGACGACATCGCCTGCTTTAATACCAGCCTTTCCTGCAGGGCTTCCTTCTACCACTTTGGCAACAAGCGCACCTTCATTTGCCTTGATATTTAACGCATCCGCTAAATCGGACGTCACATCCTGGATATGGATACCCAGCTGGCCTCTTTGAATTGATCCCTTATCAAGCAATTGCTGCATCACCTGTTTAACCATATTGATCGGAATAGAAAATCCGATACCAATATTCCCGCCATTTGGCGCAAGAATAGCGGTATTAATACCCACCAATTCACCCTTAAGGTTAATCAGTGCACCACCCGAATTACCCGGATTAATGGAAGCATCGGTTTGAATAAAATCTTCGTAACCTTCAATGCCAAGCCCTGTGCGTCCCAATGCGCTGACAATACCTGACGTTACGGTATGACCCAATCCAAACGGATTGCCAATAGCCAAAGCAAAGTCGCCTACAGATAGAGCATCCGAATTACCGATTTTGATTTCCGTTAGATCGCTTGCCGTTATTTGCAACATAGCAATATCGGTTTCTTCATCGGAGCCAATTAATTTAGCTTTTATTTTGCGTTTATCTTTCAGCACGACAAAAATCTGGTCTGCATCTTTGATCACGTGATGATTGGTAATCACATATCCCTTTGCAGCATTAATGATGACTCCAGAACCAATACTTTGTGTGCGGCGCTCTTTAGGAAGAGTATCCAAATCATAATCTTTGAGGAAATAACGAAAAAGCGGATCATCCAGTAATGGATTATCTTTTTGAACAACCATGCCGGACGTCGAAATATTCACAATCGCAGGCAATACTGTTTTTAACATGGGTGCCAGTGATGGTGTTTCTTTATCAATGACAGCCACTGGGATCGCGGCTTGAGCCACTGAGGCAAACATAACCAGTATACTCAAAGAGATACTTGCAGCTAACGTACGAAACATGATACTAACTCCTGACTGAAACACCTGGTGAATTATATGCCTATCCCGTGATCTATGCAAGTAGCCTTGCAAAAGGGACACATCGCTCTATAATGCACATTGAATTATTCACGAACCGTTAAAATGTCGCCATTATCCACACCGCCGTTAAAAATAATTGGCCATCGAGGAAACAAAAACCTGGAAAACGCGCTGCCGAGCTTTGAAGAAGCATTGCAACATGGCGCCAAAGGAATTGAATTTGATATCCAACTCAGTTCTGATCTAGTGCCTGTAGTGATTCACGATGAAACGCTCGATAGAACCACCACAGGGTTTGGAACTGTTTCCCATTATCCTTATTCTCAACTCCAAGACCTGAGGTTAAAAGACATCCATCAGCAGAAGACAACGCACGCCATTCCTACATTAAAGCAGGTGTTAGAATTGTGTGCCCGCTGGACTACATGGATCCCTGACCTATGGATAAATGTCGAAATTAAAGATCCCAGAGCAACCATCCCCGTCCTCTCATTAATAGATTGTTTTATCCATAGCGGTTCGTTAAAGGAACATCATGTTGTTCTTTCTTCATTTGATCATCACGTGCTCTATCGCGTTCGCAAGGAAAATCCATCGTTGCCACTAGGAATTCTGTTTGAAGATGAACAGCTCCATGCCATTGCAGCACTTGTGAAGGATTTGAAACCTGTGTCTCTGCATTTCAATCAGTATCAAATGAAAACCCCTCACGCCCAATCGCTACGGGGGAAGATTCCTTTTGTTGCATGGTTTGCAAAAGAGCCTCTTTTTCCCGAGAATCTGACGATGCTTGAAGATAGTGTCCATTACGGAGCCCTTACCCTTATTACCAATCACCCAGCCGAAGTCGTCAATCATCGTGTAAAGGTCAAACCATGACTAAACAGCCTATTCATATTGCATGGTTCCGCCGCGATTTGCGCATCAGTGACAATGCTGCATTGACGCATGCCCTTAATCAAAAAATTCCAGTAGTTGCCCTTTATATCTTCGACGAAGCCGCGCCTATACGTCCCTTAGGAGGTGCGAGTAAATGGTGGCTACATCATAGCCTTTTATCTTTGGAATCGTCTCTGAAAACATTGGGTATTCCACTTTTGCTAAAAAATGGACGTGCCGATCATATTTTTAAGGAACTCATCGATGATTATGCGGTTACGAGCGTCACGTGGCAATTTCATCATGATCCAGGGATGCGTCTCAGAGATAAACAGGTAGCCGACTACTTACAGCAGCAAGGAATTCAAGCACAGATATTTCCTGGAAATACCTTATGGGATCCGGCTACCATTCTAACCAAACAAAAACACCCTTATGCCGTATTTACCCCTTTCTGGCATACATGCACGGCACAAGACCAGCCTCAATTTCCCCTCTCTGTTCCCGAAGCCCAAACACATACTATTGTCTTATCACATAGTGATCGGTTAGACGATTGGGCACTGGTTCCTTCCTCTCCTGATTGGGCTTGTGGGATAAAGACAATGTGGAATGTCGGCGAATCTGCTGCTCTTGCGCATGTGAAACACTTTATCTCTACAGCATTAAGCCATTATCATACGAATCGTGACATTCCTGGGATACAGGGCACCTCCCTCCTTTCACCGCACCTGCATTTTGGAGAAATAAGCGTTAATCAGGCCTGGCATGCCGTGCAGACAAACAGCATCTTACATCCTGACAATAAGCTTGGGGCAGATTGCTTTCTCAGAGAATTAGGCTGGCGTGAGTTTTGCGCTTATCTTTTATATCATCACCCACACCTTCTTGAGCAACCCTTCCAGAGAGGCTTTCAAACATTTCCCTGGAAAGACGACCCAGTAGCGTTTCGCGCTTGGAGCAGAGGGCTAACGGGTTATCCGATTGTCGACGCGGGGATGCGTCAATTATGGCAAACCGGCTGGATGCACAACCGCGTCAGAATGATCGTTGGTTCTTTTTTAACCAAGCATTTATTATTGCCCTGGCAACAAGGTGAAGCGTGGTTTTTTGATACGCTAGTAGATGCCGATCTTGCCAGTAATATCGGCGGGTGGCAATGGATTGCCGGTTGTGGCGCAGATGCGGCCCCCTATTTTCGTATTTTTAATCCGCAGTTACAAAGTGAACGATTTGATCCTCAGGGAACCTATATTAAAGCCTATCTCCCAGAACTTGCCAATCTCCCCGCCCCGTGGATTCATAAACCATGGGAAACTCCAGAATCGATTCTTAGACAAGCCGGAATAGAACTTGGAAAAACCTATCCACCACCTATAATAGAGCACTCCAAAGCACGGGATCGAGCAATGGCAGCCTATCAACAAATGAAACGGAGTTAACATGCACAATCAAAAACACGGTGTTTTGCTTATTAATCTTGGCTCTCCTGCTAATCCATCTCCGCAGGCCGTCAAGGCATACCTGGATCAGTTTTTGATGGATCCGTACGTTATCACTCTTCCTTACTTACTGCGCTGCTTGCTGGTAAAAGGCATCATCCTCAACACAAGACCTAAAAAATCGGCTGCCAACTATCAAAAGATATGGACTGACCAGGGTTCTCCACTTGTGGCAATCACCCAAACATTGACGAATGCCGTACAACACCAAGTTAATGTTCCTGTTTATATGGCCATGAGATATGGCGAACCCTCTATCCAGCAGTCGCTTACGCGCTTGATCGAAGAGGATCAATGCAGCCATATCCATGCTATTGCTCTTTATCCGCAATATGCCGAATCGACAACCTTAACCGCAAAGACAGAAGTGGAAAGGATCATCCATACATTTTATCCCACGGTCCATATTTCTTTCAAAGCTCCCTTTTACAATGACCCCCATTATCTGGAAGCCATGACAGAATCATCAAAACACTATTTCGATGAGCCTTATGACCATGTACTGTTTAGTTTCCACGGCTTGCCGGTTCAGCATCTCGTAAAAGCTGACCCATCCCACGCACATTGCCTGAAACAAGCCAATTGTTGTGATATGCCCAACATCGCCCATGAAACCTGCTACCGCCACCAATCACTGGCAACCGTAAAATCACTTGTAGCCAACCTTGGTATTCCGCCTCATAAATACAGCACCGCCTTTCAGTCACGGCTGGGAAAAGCAAAATGGCTTGAACCATACACATCAGAAACAATCAAACAATTAGCCAATAACGGGATTAAACGTTTACTGGTCATGTGTCCGGCCTTTGTTGCCGATTGTCTGGAAACAATCGAAGAAATGGGAATGCAGAATCGTGATATTTTTATCGAGCATGGAGGCAAAGAACTTGTGTTGATCCCATGCCTGAATGATCACCCCTCCTGGGTTAAGACGATTACGGGCTGGATTCAACACATTGAAAAATAGAATGATACCTATCTCTGCTGATCTACTATTCCTCTAAAACTTTCTATCAAAATCTCTAATTTAGTTGGATCACCGGTAGCATCAAATACTTGATCTTTAATGATAAATGTGTACCAGTCTGTTTCAGAGGGTTCAAAAGTTTTGCGGTCAATACTTAGATTTTCTAAGTTCGTATTGAGGTGCTCCCAATTGTTGTACCAGTTAGAAGTAGAGTCTTGAGTTCTTTATAACTGTTTTTTTCTTTGAAACAATCGACACCGCATTGGGAATGGCAGAATTGTGGTGTTTGTATCGAGCATGGATGGCCCCTCCTTTTAAAATTCCCGTCCCCCCGCAAACTGGGGAACCAATGTTCATTTAAACATTCATCTCTGATCCTCCCATTTAAACTTTCTGTAAAACCAATTCTCTGAAGGCTTTCCAGGACGGATATAGTGCCATTTGATCCCATGACTCTGCACATTAACACCCCTTTCCTGTATGTTGTCCCATTATCACTGATGATTGCCCGGGCTTCCCCCCTTTTTCCCACCGCCCCGTTTTCCCCCCCCCCCCGGGGGCCCCCCATCGCCCCGATTGCAACAAGGTTAAGGCATTGGCGGCTATAGTGATCCATAATCCCAGGATCGGAATCTTCTGCCATCTGCTAAAAGCACCACAAAAAAACCACGGCCCCACCCTCCGCCATCGGCGAGAGCATGGCAGGGAACGCGGCTCCCCAATGCGGTTTCCCCCCCTGGACGTTTAACAGATAAATTTTCCTCTCGGTATAATCGGTAAACTTTCTATCAAATAACCAACCTTCTCCAATAAAATAGCCAAACCGACGGGAACCCCAAAACCGCCACCGCCCCCCCGCAAATTTCTTCGGCGCCCCCCCCCCCCCCCCCCCCCTCCTTTTCCCGCGGGGGGGGGGGGGGGGGCAAACCCCAAAGCCCCCCCACGCGCCGCTCTGTAAAACCCTTTCGTTTGGCAGATATCTTCTCCCAACCAACGCCAGGGGCGTTACCCCTTTTTGACAGGGCTTCCTTCAATATCGCTTTGTCTTAATTCAGCCTCGCTAAAAGTCAACCAGACGGTTCTCTTCATCAACGCCTTCTCAGCGGGTTCGTTCCAAAGTTTTGCGGCATAAATCTCCTGGGGGTTTTTTCCCCCTTTTTTTCCCGTTTTTTCTTTGGGGGCCCCCCCTTTTTTTGGCTCAATTTTCTTAAGTTGTCGTATCAACAAGATCAATTTGAAGTCTCCAGCCTGGGTTATCTAGCGTGCTAATTTTAATCTGATTTTCATGTTCCCAATCTCCATTGCAGTGAGAAGCATACCAAGACATTAACCAATTGAGAGATTGACTAGGTTCTATATGTTCACTTTCCTTTTTATTCTTTCTATCGAATAACTCACAAAATCTTAATAAGAGAAATTCTAATTTCAAGGAATCTCCAGATGCTCTATAAAGATTATTTTTTATTTCATAAAAGAACCAATCTTGTTTGGTTTCAATTAGGCTAGGGACAGGAGTTAACTTCCCATCATTATAATAGTAGAGAACATCCTCCTCTATAGAATTATCTTGTTGCTCTCCTTCGTCGGTTACCCCTTCCAATGCGGTGCCTAATAAATTTATTGTAATGAACCAGCCGGGATTATCTACCGTATCTATAAATATTCTAATGGTTTCTTCGCTTTTAGAAAAACAATTGAATTGATACCATTCTATAAGCCATGTCAAAATATTATGTGCTTTCATTTTTTTGTCCTAAGTATACTTTTCTACTAATTCCTTAAACATATTCAATAGAAAAGATAATTTGGAGGGATCTGCTCTACCTTTGAATAAATTATTTTCTATTTTTATATAAAACCAATCAGTTTCCGACGTACTAAGCTCAGATAACTCATAAATTACTCCATCTAAACATGTCTTCTCCAAATCAATATCAACTCTCCAGCCTGGATTACTTAATGTTCCGATACTAATGCTGTGTTCATGTTCCCAATCTCCGTTACAGTGTGATTGATACCATTTCATGAGCCATTCTAGTGCACTATCAGTTTTCATTAAATTTCCCATCATTTAAAGCGATTATTATTAATTATTTCGCAAGCATCCGCTAAAGCCAGCCTGTTCTACCTATGTATTTTACTTGGATTAATTCACAATTTCCTTATTATGGTGCTCTGAGATTAGTGATTCTTGAAAATCGATTAGACCATTATTTTCTAATTCAGCAAGGTAAGTCCTTACCGCAAGAAATGATACATCGATAGGAATATCAACCGTTGTCAAATGTTTATACATTTCTGCCATTTCCAGTTCACATCCTAAAGCCCTTAATTTAGATAAAACATCTTCAATAATGGTTGTTTCAAGAAAAATAATTCTAACCGTACTATGTTGTGATCGCTTAACGAGTTTTACAAAAAAAAGGGAGCCTTCTTTTTCTTCAGCTTCAATAAGATCTTTATATGCCAGTAAAGGAATGAAGAAAGGAATATTATCAACCCGATAGATAGCCTTTTTCGTCATTGCGTTAGTATTATATTTATCATCTGCAGTTACTTCGTCAACAAGAGTTGCCCAAATTCTTTCTGTCCCAACGGGTGGCCATCCATCTTCATCGATTTCTAACTCAAATATTATTCTAAAAGAACCATCACTTCCTGGGATCATAAATTAATTAGCTCCTTTTTTACGATTACTCTAAAACTTTCTATCAGAATCTCTAACTTACTTGGATCTCCAGCTGCATCGAATTTTTTATCTTTAATAATAAAGGTATACCAGTCTGTTTCCGAGGTTTCATAAGTCTGGCGATCAATGCTTAGATTTTCTAGCTTTGTTTCTGCAAGATCAATCCTAACTCTCCAGCCTGGATTATCTATGGTATTTATTGTGACCCCATACATATGTTCCCAATTTCCATTACAGTGAGAAGCATACCAAGACATTAACCAATTGATATTTTTATCAGGAGATGTGCCTTCCTCTTTTAGGTTACTATTATATTTTTGAAATATTTCCATAAATCTTAATAAAAGAAATTCTAATTTCAAGGGATCTCCAACTGCGTCATAAATACTGTTTCTAATTTTATAAACATACCAATTATCATCGGAATTATTAATATCTGATTCTTTAAGAATGACGGCTTCCAAGCATGTACCTTTGACATCGATATTTATCCCCCACCCTGGATTATCTAGGGTATCTATGGAAATAAGATTTTGAGAAGATATTTCGATGTCTTTATGAATTTTATAAAAATTAATAAGCCATTTAAGTATACTCACTGTTATCATTGAATTTACCTATGGTTTGAAACGAGAATTATTTGGTAATTCATTCGCATTTGGTGAACGCACACCTCCAGGTATAGTTTTGCCCTGCATATGTGGAGTTGGTACACGCACTTCGGTAACTTTGTTATAATGACTTTTTCCTGCCGTCCCATCAGGCTGCCCCCCATCAAATTTAATGATTGGATTAGAATGTCCGGTCTTCGTTTTTTCATAGGTTGTATATTGATACACGTTTTTATCCTTATCATATGAAAATGAAGAATAAGGCCCTTCTGGTTTAGATTCCTGATTATTAATATCCGGTTTAACATCTTTTACAGAATTGCCGACTGATTCATTTACCTTCTTAGCTCCATTTACACTCGCTAAGACCTTATTACCGACACGAACAAGCCTAGTAGAGCCGGCTGGCAAAAACGGTACCGCCAGCGCAACCGAATCAGATGCTAAATCAAAATACCCCTCTTTAACAAGTCCATCATCATCAACAAAATACCCATACCCAATCTTAACACCATCCGCTGCTACGAACAAGCTATCCCAAATGGCATCCAAGGCATTATTTTCGGCAGCGTTACTGGCGATGCTGGGGCCGGAATTAATATTATCTGCATTTTAATTATGATCTAGATTTCGTAATATCTTCTATTAGGGCCTGCAATTTTTCAATTTCATCTAATAAAAAAGGTATATCCTGTCTAGCATGAGCCATAAAATCTTGGTCTGCAGCTGTAGCACCTATTATTTCTATATCATCCCCACGATTCTTTCCTGCTCCAATCATAATGAAATTAGAACCACTTTCATGATCCCTATCTTCAATATAAGATTTCCAAGGTCCTTGTGAAGCTGCGTTACATCTTTTTCGGATTTCAGATAATTCTTTTTCTAAAATGTGATTAACCATAATTTATCTAACATTGGGGTTGCGTACAGTAGGCGTCATTAGCTCTGAAGCTTTTTCTGGGATTATACCTGAAAGAGTAGCATGATTAGGATTTTTAGGTGTGGGTGACGATATAACATTTCCTCCAGCATCACGAATAGTTGGTTATAGCCCCCTCCAATACCCCATTGGTTCTAAACTTTCTAATATACATGCACCTAGACTTAGGTAGGGTTTATCAACTTTAATTATCGCAATCGGTTTAAGATTTAGGATAGCTGATTCTGGGATTCAGCATGAGGAGAGGAGTATTGTCATTATTAATAAGACAATTTTTAATAGTATTCTAGGCATTGAACTATTCATATATTTCATCAAATTCTACGACTACTGAAGATTCATCATCCAAAATCTGCTTAGGCTTTTTATATTGAAAGATATGGCCATTTTTAAAATAATATTCTGGATAAGGGGCAATGCTCTCACCTAAATTAGCTTTACAGATTTCACATTCTATTTTTTAGTTTTTCTTGTAGGGCTGGCCCCCGATAAACTCTTCTTGATTCAGAAACCGCATATATATGACCACATTTTAAACATGAAATAAGACTATGACCTCTATTATCTTCTGGATAGCTTAGAAATAACTCATTAGGGTTATTTCTCTGCCAATTAATAATTTTCCAACATCTTACGAGTGACTTTTGCATAGGAGATCCTAATGACTATTTTCATAGGAATTTTCAGTAGATTGAATCAATACAAATTCAAACATTAAATTCTTACTAACATCAGGAAGGTCAAAGAATTTATTTGATGCATCTATTGAATATTTAATAAAATCACTAAATGCATTATTTTTATAAATTGAAGAAAAATCTGCAATAAAATTCATATCAGGAATTCGGAAACTATTATAGATCTTAAATCCCTCTATTCCTAATATTCCAATTTCATGAACTTGACAAAAATTCAATAGTTTTAAACTGTCATCTATGTCAAAAAATGGAATTTCCTTCCACCAAATGGTGGGTAATTTATATTCATGTAAAATATTCTTAATCATTTGTTCCAAGGCGCTTTCCAGTCTGGTTTGTTTCTATCGGATATTTGAACGATCTGTCCCGTAACATTATTTTTTACAACATATGATCCATCTTTTCCGATATATCCTGTAGCAGGATCATTTAAACGCTTACCGATTGTTGGGTCAAATCTAGTATCCATCGCTTCAACAGTGTTTAGTGGATTTAAAATCGTATCATCTATAAGTTTCTCGTTCCATCCTCTTTCAATCATTTGATCTAATATTTTGGGTTCTATTACGGTTTTTACTCCCAATATTTCTTCCGCTGCCTTAGATGCGGTACCTGCTACAACATTCTCAGGAGCAAATACTGGACCAAGATAAACTGCTCCAAAACCAATAATAGCACGCAATTGATCTGGCGTAAATTGATCATAAAGCCAGTTACCCGCTGCGTCTCTTTTAGCTCCCACATACGTATACAACGTATCAATCTGCTCATCACCCAAAGCATTTCTTAATCCAGCATCCATTTTCTCAACGGTGAAGTTTGCTCCTTTCTTTGCAACACCTCCGAGAGAAACTAAGGCATCTTTCATCCATTTCGGAGTAATCTCAACGAGATACCCATTCACCAATTCATTGCCTTCATTCATCCCTTTGCCAACACTATCAAGGAACTCACCTGCAAAGGTGCTTTTCGACAACAGCAAGTTGAAATTAATTGCCTGTAGTGCTGTTGCATTAGATATCTGTATTGAACTTGCATCCCCACCACTTAAGAAAGCGACACCTAAAGCACTAAACTGGCCGATGGTTGCGCTTTGATCTAAGGTGAAACCAGCTTGATGAGCCGCGTCGCCTACACCTTCTCCAATCACAGCACCTAGTGCACCTGCGCCACACTTGCCACCAAGACCCAAACCTGTGGCGCAGCCAATAGCGCCGTGTAATACCAAATGCGATACAGGATCTACGTAACCGAGTTCCCATAGGGCGCCAACATACTGAGTAGCTTGTTCACCTAAGGAAGTGCTTACGCTGCCTAGTAATACTGGTTTGAAACGAGAATTATTTGGTAATTCAAATGCTCAGCTCCAGCGGTACCATCAGGTTTTCCTCCATCAAATTTAATTCTGCTGATCTACTATTACTCTAAAACTTTCTATCAAAATCTCTAATTTAGTTGGATCACCGGTAGCATCAAATACTTGATCTTTAATGATAAATGTGTACCAGTCTGTTTCTGAGGTTTCATAGGTCTGGCGGTTAATGCTCAAATCTTCTAAATTCGTGCCAACAAGATCAATTTGGACTCTCCAACCTGGGTTATCTAAGGTACTTATTTTGACACCATACATATGCTCCCAATCTCCATTGCAGTGAGAAGCGTACCACGACATTAACCAATTGAGGGATTGACTAGGTTCCATATGTTCAATTTTCCTATTATTCTTTCTATCGAATAACTCACAAAAGCTTAACAAGAGAAATTCTAACTTCAAAGAATCGCCAGATGCTCTATAAAGATCATTCTTTATTTCATAAAACAACCAATCTTGTTTGGTTTCAATTAGGCTAGGGACAGGAGTTAACTTCCCATCATTATAATAGTAGAGAACATCCTCCTCTATAGAATTATCTTGTTGTTCTCCTTCGTCGCTTACCCCTTCCAATGCAGTGCCTAATAAATTTATCGTAATGAACCAGCCAGGATTATCAACGGTATAAATATCTATAATATTTTTATGTTTGTAATCTCCATTATAATGAGAATCATACCAACACATTAACCATTTCAGAATATTATCTACTTTCATTATATTGCCTTTTATCATTTATTTAAAACGGGAATTATTTGGTAGTTCATTAGCATTAGGATGCCTGACTCCGCCAGGTATGGTTTTTCCTTGCATATGTGGGGTAGGTATAGGTTGTTTTGTTATTTTATTAATATGCGGCATTCCCTGACTTCCATTAGGTTTTCCTCCATCAAATTTAATGATTGGATTAGAATGTCCCGTTTTCGTTTTTTCATAGGTTGTATATTGATACACGTTTTTATCCTTATCATATTTAAATGAAGAATAAGGCCCTTCTGGTTTAGATTCCTGATTATTAATATCCGGTTTAACATCTTTTATAGAATTGCCGACTGATTCATTTACTTTCTTAGCTCCATTTACACTCGCTAAGACCTTATCACCGACACGAACAAGCCTAGTAGAGCCAGCTGGCAAAAACGGCACCGCCAGTGCAAGCGAATCAGATGCTAAATCAAAATACCCCTCTTTAACAAGTCCATCATCATCAACAAAATACCCATACCCAATCTTAACACCATCCGCTGCTACGAACAAGCTATCCCAAATGGCATCCAAGGCATTATTTTCGGCAGCGTTACTGGCGATGCTGGAGCCGGAATTAATATTATCCGCATTGCCTCCCGCTACGAAAGCGGCGATGGCTCCGGCTACGGAAGCCAGTTGGGTGCCATTATTTTGGATAATATCCGTTTCTTCTTTGCTGATTCCGCTTTGCAATTCATAGCCTAAGTAGGCTTCAGCTATTAATTCGCCTGTGACCCCACTTAATGCGCCGATACCACAATTACTTCCAAGAGCCGTAGCATAACCACAGCCAAGTGCAGCATGGGCTAATAATTGGGTGGCTTTTGATATATCACCCGCCTTATAAGCATCACCAATTTCATTGGCAGCGACAGCACCGATAGACATAACTATCGCACCAATAGCAGCTTTATCATAACCAGCAAATAAACTATCGCCATTAATGGTATTTGTAACGGTCTGTTTGACTGCAGAGTCCACTAAGTTATAGCTAAGCTTCTGGGTAAACGTTGTGCCTGGAACATTACTCAGGTCAAAATGGTTGCTGATACCCCCGGTGATGCCTGCGCTTACCACACTGATCGCTAATTGTTTTAAATTAGCCGACGATCCCATATCTTCAAGCGCACCAAGAATGTTGCCCTTATTATTGATCAATGCAATGCTGGCTTGCGTTACTAGAGTGCTGAAGGCGGCATTTGCCATAAGCCCTGATACGGAACTTCCTGCAGCACCAATCAAGGTAGCGCCCGTTCCACCCGTTGCCGCAGCGACCGCAATGGCAATCACCGCAGCGGCAGGTGCCGAAAGTCCGGTGGTTTTGTGGTACCATTCCTGATAAACGGGATCGACCTTTTCCCAGGCTACGTTATTTTGTTGCTGGAGTTGGCCGAGCCATTCAAGGCCGGGTTCTTGTTTGAGGCGGTCGACTGATTCGGTTAAGGTCTCACCGCTTTGACCTTCATACTGCACGGCGAATGAATTCGCACTAAGGTTTACAGTACCGGCCTGAAGCTTGGTTTGCTTCACCGTTTCAATATGATGGCCTTGGTCAATCATGGTGGTCATGATGCCGTTATCTTTGGATGATTGGATGCTGAGATAATCGACATCCTTTTCTGCGCCAAATAAAAGTGTGTTGGCGCTGAGGTTGATCTCATCATTGGCTGTTAGATTGCTGCTTGCGATATAGATGGTATCGGCTGCACTAGCGTTGATGGTGTGACCGGCTGTGAGGATGGAAGGCTTGTTGGTAAGCAGTTCCTTTTCTGCATGGATAAACGATCCACCCATGAAACCACCACCACCACTTTTTCCATCATAGACACTGTGATAATAATCGGCTGCGGAGGTGATGTTTAGGTTATTGGCATCCAGGTTCATATCATGACCCGCATCCAGCACACTGCCGCTGATGGTGATATTGCCACCACCATCTATGCTAGCGTTTGGAGACAACGCACTCAGGATCAGATCATTGCCGGTCGTGAGCTCTGAGCCAATGCGCTGGATCGAATCACTGGTGGAGGTGCTTTTATGGTATTTGCCTTCGGTGTGGCGGATTAAATCGGTGGTGCCGATGATGATGTCGCCTCCTGTTGAGGTTAAGGTGGCGTTATGACCTGCGTTTAATATACCGCCTTGGAAAACGATGTCTTTGTTTGCTGTCAGGGTAACATCATTGCCGGCGGTAATAGTGCCTTGATGTTGCAGGGTTTGGAAAGTGCTCTTGCCATATTGGCTGTCGGTAATAGAGGCGCTGTTGATGATGGTTTCTGCTGTCATCGATAGGTTATTGCCAGCTCCTAACGTTCCGCCTTCATTGACAACAGCTTATGACGGTGGGTGCTGCGAGCAAATCCTAATAGCCTGCAAACGCGACGCTCTGATAAACCTTTCGTTTGGCAGATATCTTCTACCAACAAACGCCGAAATGCAGGCTTTATCACTTTTTTGACAGGGCTTCCTTCAATATCGCTTTGTCTAATTCAGCCTCAGCTAAAAGCTTCTTCAAACGACGGTTCTCTTCATCAAGCGCCTTCAATCTGCTTGCTTCCGATACACCAAGCCCACCGTACTTCGATTTCCATTTATAAAATGTTGCTGAACTTATCCCATATTTCCGGCATAAATCTCCTGTTCCAGTACCGCTTTCATGCTCGTGAAGTATGCGAATGATTTGATCTTCCGTGTAACGCTTTTTCATAGTCTGCTCCTTTTAGGTTAAAGTTAACAGACTCTACTTTTTTTGTGGACGAATTTGGGGAGAGCACGTCAGTTCCCAAATATCAATTGTTCTCCATGGACCATTTTCCCATTCCTTATTTTCCATTGGAAGACAAGCGTTTACTCTACATGGTAACACAGGTGGTCCAGGTACGAGAATCTGATCAACATATCTTGGTGATAAAAGGACAAATTCAATATCTTTATCGGTGCTATAAACAAAACTAGGTATAGGATTCTCTAATCGTATAAGCAATTTATTTTCAATTTGAGATATAACTACACATCTATGTTCATGTTTATATGAACGATGCTCCGTAGATTTAATAGAAAATTGCATAATCTCAATTAAAATTTAGGGTTAACTCCAAAAACACCATCTATTTTAATCTGTGTTTCTGCATTAGGTATTAGTAATTCACTCAGACCTCCAACGTTTCCATCAAGAGGAAGGGCTTGCCTTATTGTTATCCCTGTTGAATCCGTAATGGTTCCTTCCAAAACAAATCGCCCGGTGTTAAGATCCGGTAATCCAGCTAAGTTCCTGTAATCAATTATACCGGCTGGGTCGACAGTTGTCCAGGATTGCCCTAAAGGAATATTATTTTCACCATATACTCGGTATATCTTTGTACCAGCAGAAATACTTTCTGAGCCTAATTCTAGGCTACTTTCTGCATTAACAAGTGTACCAATAATTCCTTTTGCACCCTTCGTTCCATCCAAGATGAATCTAGGCCCATAAGTAGAAGCAAACATACGGACTGCTTCTAATTGGTTCGGTGTAAATTGATCGTAGAGCCAGTTACCTGCTGCGTCTTTTTTAGCTCCCACGTAGGTATACAGCGCATCTATCTGTTCATCACCAAACATGAGACGTAAGCCTAAATCACCGCTACCTATGGTATATTCAGCACCATCAGCAAACATTCCATAAGCTTCTTTGATTGATTTCGGCGTATTCTTAGCAATAAGATTGCCCGTCAATTCTTTCCCTTCTGAAAAATTCTTACCTACTTCGTCAAGGAACTCACCGGCAAATGTGCTTTTCGACAGCAGCAAGTTGAAATTAATTGCCTGTAGTGCTGTTGCATTAGATATCTGTATTGAACTTGCATCCCCACCACTTAAGAAAGCGACACCTAAAGCACTAAACTGGCCGATGGTTGCGCTTTGATCTAAGGTGAAACCAGCTTGATGAGCCGCGTCGCCTACACCTTCTCCAATCACAGCACCTAGTGCACCTGCGCCACACTTGCCACCAAGACCCACACCTGTGGCGCAGCCAATAGCGCCGTGTAATACCAAATGCGATACAGGATCTACGTAGCCGAGTTCCCATAGGGCGCCAACATACTGAGTAGCTTGTTCACCTAAGGAAGTGCTTACGCTTCCTAGTAATACATTACCCAGACCGTGTGTTAATCCATTGCCATTGACAACGTTGCTGACGGTATTATTGATGGCGGATGTGGTGATGTTATAGTTTAGTTTATCAACAAGCGAGGTACCTGCTGCTTGCGTTAAACCAAATTGGTTAACAGCAGCCTGGCTAATTTCTGCACTCACCACACTGATCGCTAATTGTTTTAAATTAGCCGACGATCCCATATCTTCAAGCGCACCAAGAATATTGCCCTTATTATTGATCAATAACATTTGAGGTCTGAATAGTTTTAGCATCCATGCCCAAACCAAAAACAACCGCTAGTGAAGTATATTGTCCAAAGTCCGAGCTGGTTGATTGACTCAACCCTGCATTAAAAGCTAACTACGCGGATGTTTCGCTCACAACTGCTCCTAATGCACCTGCCCCGCAATCTTTGGATAAAACGTATCCGGTTCGACATCCAATAATCCCATGCGCTCCTATATGTGTCAATGGGTCAATCATATCATTGTGATAATGTCCTCCAATATATTCCGTTGATTCTTGGCCTACTGAGTTTGCCAAACCAATTAATAATGAATGGTCCATCCCTAATAAGATACCATTAATAATCTAATACTCATATATTTGATCCAATTCTAATAATATAGAAGATTCATTCTCCGGTATTCTTATCAATTTTATATATTTAAAAACTTGACCATTTTTAAAATAAAATTCTGGATAAGGCGCTGTGCTTTCTCCTAATTTAGCTTTACATGTTATGCATTCGATTTCTTTTAGTTTTTCTTCAAGGGAAGGCCCTCTATAAACCATGTGTGCAACAGAAACAGCATAAACATGCCCACATTGCAAACAAGAAATAAGATCATGACCGTAATTGTCTTCTGGGTAGGTTATTAATAATTCATGAGGGCTATTATTCTGCCAATCAATTATTTTCCAACATCTTACACGTGATTTCTTCATGGTCTTTTTACAATAAATTTTGTCGGATTAAATATCATTTCAGTAAAACCATTTTCATTCGCGCATGATAGGTTAAAGGCGTTCGAAATCGCCACGCCTTTGACATTAACAAAGATCAATAGCTTTCCAAATTCCGCCAGTTCCATGATACATTTCAACTGAGAGCATGTAGTGCCTGTCTTCTGATAAATCAGTAAAATACCACTCTATGTAATCGGGCCAAGGGCCCTCATTCGAAATATCTAATATTTTAGTGTTTGTAGCAAATTCGGCTTCTTTAGGGCAGTAATGGGATAATTCACCAGAAATTACAGCTTCTTTTAATCTTAAGAAAAAGGTCTTGAATTCTGCGAGACTTTTTATATCCGTGTCAGCCCATGTTGTATTCGGATTTCTCATATATATCTCAGTTCTTTATTATCCAAGAAGGATCAACATTCTTTATAAACACTTGACTCCCTCCCCCAATTTGTGCACCTCCCTGAGATGCAACAGTCCCTTTATAAATTACCTGTCCTGATGGAATTTTAACAGTTGTTACTTGAGTAGCAGTATTTCCCCATTCTGGTTTTAGAGCAAGATCAATTTGTGACTGTAAAGGGCCTGCAGGAGGAATGTCTGTCCAAAATTGTCCTATCTCACCGACACTCCCCCCAGAAACTCTATATAGTAACACGGGTTCTTCTAAAAGAATCTTAGAATAAGTACCACCTGAAAATGTGTCAGCAATCGCATTAGGAAGGGGGCCAGGATTGATTGGGCTATACTTTACCGCAGTCTCTGTAGCACCCACTACAGCCTTTTCCGGTGCAAATACTGGACCAAGATAAACTGCTCCAAAACCAATAATAGCACGCAATTGATCTGGCGTAAATTGATCATAAAGCCAGTTACCCGCTGCGTCTCTTTTAGCTCCCACATACGTATACAACGTATCAATCTGCTCATCACCCAAAGCATTTCTTAATCCAGCATCCATTTTCTCAACCGTGAAGTTTGCTCCTTTCTTTGCAACACCTCCGAGAGAAACTAAGGCATCTTTCATCCATTTCGGAGTAATCTCAACGAGATACCCATTCACCAATTCATTGCCTTCATTCATCCCTTTGCCAACACTATCAACGAACTCACCTGCAAAGGTGCTTTTCGATAACAGCAAGTTGAAATTAATTGCCTGTAGTGCTGTTGCATTAGATATCTGTATTGAACTTGCATCCCCACCACTTAAGAAAGCGACACCTAAAGCACTAAACTGGCCGATGGTTGCGCTTTGATCTAAGGTGAAACCAGCTTGATGAGCCGCGTCGCCTACACCCTCTCCAATCACAGCACCTAGTGCACCTGCGCCACACTTGCCACCAAGACCCAAACCTGTGGCGCAGCCAATAGCGCCGTGTAATACCAAATGCGATACAGGATCTACGTAACCGAGTTCCCATAGGGCGCCAACATACTGAGTAGCTTGTTCACCTAAGGAAGTGCTTACGCTGCCTAGTAATACATTACCCAGACCGTGTATTAATCCATTGCCATTGACAACGTTGCTGACGGTATTATTGATGGCGGATGTGGTGATGTTATAGTTTAGTTTATCAACAAGCGAGGTACCTGCTGCTTGCGTTAAACCAAATTGGTTAACAGCAGCTTGGCTAATTCCTGCACTCACCACACTGATCGCTAATTGTTTTAAATTAGCCGACGATCCCATATCCTCAAGCGCACCGAGTATGTTGCCATGATTGTTAATTAAGGCAATGCTTGCTTGCGTGACTAATGTACTAAAGGCCGCATCCGCTATACCTGCGCTAATCGTTCCAGGTACGGCTCCGATTAAGCCTGCCCCTGTACCACCCGTTGCCGCAGCTACCGCAATGGCAATCACCGCAGCGGCAGGTGCCGAAAGTCCGGTGGTTTTGTGGTACCATTCCTGATAAACGGGATCGACCTTTTCCCAGGCGACGTTATTTTGTTGCTGGAGTTGACCGAGCCATTCAAGACCTGGTTCTTGTTTGAGGCGGTCGACTGATTCGGTTAAGGTCTCACCGCTTTGGCCTTCATACTGCACGGCGAATGAATTAGCGTTGAGGTTTACGGTCCCTGCTTGCAGTTTGGTTTGCTTCACCGTTTCAATATGATGGCCTTGGTCAATCATGGTGGTCATGATGCCGTTGTCTTTTGATGACTGGATGCTGAGATAATCGACATCCTTTTCTGCACCAAATAAAAGTGTGTTGGCGTTGAGGTTGATCTCATCATTGGCTGTTAGATTACTGCTTGCGATATACATGGTATCGGCAGCATGGGCGTTGATGGTGTGACCGGCTGTGAGGATGGAAGGCTTGTTGGTAAGCAGTTCCTTTTCAGCATGGATAAATGAACCACCCATGAAACCGCCACCGCCGCTTTTGCCATCATACACGCTGTGATAATAATCGGCTGCGGAGGTGATGTTTAGGTTATTGGCATCGAGGCTAATATCATGACCAGCATCCAGCACACTGCCGCTGATGGTGATATTGCCACCACCATCTATGCTAGCGTTTGGAGACAACGCACTCAGGATAAGATCATTACCGGTAGAAAGCTGTGAGCCAATGCGCTGGATCGAATCACTGGTGGAAGTACTTTTATGGTATTTGCCTTCGGTGTGGCGGATCAAATCGACGGTGCCGATGATGATGTCGCCTCCTGTTGAGGTTAAGGTGGCGTTGTGGCCAGCGTTTAATATACCGCCTTGGAAAACGATATCCTTGTTTGCTTTTAGGCTTACATCATTGCCGGCGGTGATGGTGCCTTGATGTTGCAGGGTTTGGAAGGTGCTCTTGCCGTATTGGCTGTCGGTGATGAACGCGCTGTTGATGATCGATTCTGCTGTCATCGATAGGTTATTGCCAGCTCCTAACGTTCCGCCTTCATTGACAACAGCACCACTGGCGGTGATCACCATATTTTGTTTAGCACGGATGCTGCCTTGATTGATAATACTGGTGCCGTTGAAATTGACGTTATTGCCGGCAATTATCGAACCATTGTTGGTGTTGGTGTTAGTGAACGTTTGTACGGTGCTTTGGGCTAGATATAGATGTGGCACTAGAACTTGTTTTCCGTTTACGGTTTCTTGCACTAACCAAATGATATCTTTGTTTAGCAGCGATAATTGTGAATCCGTGGGCGCAAGTCCTACGCTTAGATTTAAATCATCTTTGACCGACAGGGCGTTGTCGTACAGGTGCTTCATCTGCGCAGTTTCATCGGTGAGGCCTGGGATGAGGAAACGGGTTCCTAAAGCTTTCAACATCTCTTCGCGGATCAGATGCGTTTCAAAAAACGCATCGCCTAGTATTAAGAGGTGTTGTTCTAACTGATAACCAAGCTGGGTGAGTAAATAATTGGAGCCTACATAGTTATCGTTATTCACGAATGGAATGTTGGTTTGGATAAGGTAGGGAGAATTGGGATTGCTGGATGGGCCAAATAGACCACTGGCGCTGATGCCGGTGATGGGCAGGACGCTTGAGATTTGATCGATCTCAGGATTAATCACGACTGCGCTTGTGGGCAGAGACGTGAGGTTATTGATGAGCGTGCCACCCGCAGTAAGATTACCTCCCGCTTCAATGGTGCTTGCGATATGGCCGGATTGAAAAGCGAGGTCGAATGTATCCATCGGTGCAACCACACCGCCTATATAATCATAATCGCCCGTCAGGGGATTATAGAGATGGGGTAAGCAGCCTGAGGTGGTGCAGGTGTAGCGGATGATGCTGTTTAAGCTCATGCCGGTATTGATGATATTCGTATCACCTAAATCTACATTGCCGCTGGCGCTGATGGCGCTGGTGCTTTGTTCAAGCGTATCGCTATCGATGGTCAGGTTTTGGCCTGATATTATCTCTCCGGCTTTTTGGGTGAAGTTTTCAGATTCGGTAATGATTTGCCGTGCAACGCCTGGAGGAAGATTGGGATCGGCTTGCCAGCTGCTGTTATTATCCACCATGAATTTAATGCCGTCTTCATAGGGTGCGGCGTTGAATATCAGCCATTGATTGTCGCTGCCGGTATGCGCCAGCATATCATCATTGCCGTGGCCGTAGCGTATGTCGAAATAATCAGTATCGGCTGCGGTTTGGGTTATATTGGTTCCGCCTGCGCGTTCGTTGATGATGGTATCTGCTTTGAGTACCATGGAACCAGCAGATTCTATCAGGCCGCTTTGGTTATTAAGCAACACCATGCGACCGCCAGCAATCCCATCCAGTACTACGTTCCCTATGGTTGTGAGAATATAGGCTTGGTTATTGAGGAGCGTATTGCCGACATGGAGGGCTAGATTGTTAGTGGCATAGACTACGCCTTGGTTTGTGAGGTTGTTGGTCGCCTGAATATCCGCATCTTCATCGGAAGCGATCATGCCGGTAGTTTGATTGAGGATGTTATAGGCGCTGATGGAAAGGGTGGAAAGCGTTGAGAGTTCACCGCTATTGGTAAATAAGCCACCCACACTTAAATCCATATTACCGATAGAAGAAATAGTGGAGTTGTTATTGGTCCAATCGCCCAAAGCAGTTTGGTTCATTATTTCGGCAAGGATGGTGCTGGTATTGATGAGTGTGTCCGTTCCTGATTCCCAATCGATGGATTGTGCGCGCAGATCGCTGTTAGTAACGGTTAGCTTTTCTCCGGCGAGCATATTTAACTCTGCTTCCAGACCGGTGGTGGATACATCATGAACGATAATATCTTTGCTGGCATTGATGGTGATGATGTTAGCGGTGGTATAAGCAAAACCAGTTTGTGCACCAGAGCCATCCACAGTAATGGAATCATCCGACTGCGCATTTACATTATCCTCAGCATAGAGATAGGTACCGCCTACATTCATCGCTCCATGTGCATGCAGATTTACCGATTGGCCTGCTATTTTACCGGTATGGGTGATAGAGCCGTTATTGCTGGTGATGTTCACATTGCCGGTTGCGTGGGCAGTACCGGCATGCATAATCGCACCATCAGCGGTGATTTCTAAATCGCCATTATTGGCTTCCATGATGCCGCTTGTATTCACCCCCACCCCAGCTTCGGTGCTGATGAGGTGGATTTTTCCGGCATACATGCCACCCAGTTCGGAAGAATCAACGGCTACCGTTGGCTTATCGGCAGATGAGCCTGGCAATAAGGTAATCCCCCGTGTGTTATAATCCACCTGGTTGCGACCGGCAATTACATGGATGCTGTCGCCACCATAAATGGCTGCGCGGATATCAGCAGCGCGCGATAGGATATCAAGGGCGCTGGTTTGGCTGGCATTTAAACCAGCACCTTCCACCGTCACGGTTCCTTTTTCAACGTTGATGTGGTCTAAGCCACCTCCAGCATTAAGTGATGGCGTACCGGTTGTTAGCGTCACTCGTGGTGTATGGATGAATCCACACCCGTTACAGCTAATCCCATTAGGATTAGCGACAACATACTCCGCTTGCGCACCCAATATCTCTGTCGGTCCTTGCAACGAGGAGGCATTGGTTCCCGTTACTTCGTTGATGATCATGCGTGCTTCATTGCCAGTCGATAGGTGACCATTACCCACAACAATGCTACCAATCGTTGAAACTCCAGAGCTCGCAGAGTTATTAACAATCAACCCCTCACTGCCTACTTGTAATTCTCCAAGCTTGTTGTGGGAAACTCCCCCCGCATTGGGTGTAACAATATTTTCTACTGGTGTATGATTGAGCGATTCAGATACGGTAGGCTGGTTAGCAATCGGCGCTGTTATATCGGGTGTAATAATAGTTTGTGCATAGGCAAGAGAGCCAATCACAGGCTGAATTACCAGGATTACCGACAGCGTCATGACAAGAACATGATGCAGTTTCCTTAGCACATTTTCCCTCATAATTCCCATAGATATACCTGCAAAAATTGATCGCCGTTACGATAATGAAGGCGCTTGTATATCCTGCATTAAACTATAAAACAAGCAGTAATTTCAATTTATGGTTGTGAACTTGTGATACTTGCTTTGGTGTAGCTATTGGGCAACACATGTAAAATTTCTTTTTAGGAATGTCTCTGCAATGGTAAGCGTCCGCTAAAGCCGGATCATCGGAATAATTTGGCTAGTCTATTCTTGGTATTAAACGAACAGGTGGCCCTAATATCTGGTTTAAACGAATCAAGGATTGATGATAAAATCCGAGAAAAAACCGGAAGAACACGTGGAAAAGCAGCAAGAATCTTCGAAGGAAATCTACGCTAATTGAGGATAATTAGTCTTTCAAGCGGACTCCACCAGGCGCTTACGCAGCGAACCTGTTGTTTTGTGCTATAGCACCAATTCTTCCGCCGGAAATGTCAAACCAAGACTATCCCAAAAATGAGTCACATCATTAACAACACGTTCGGCCTTAGCTTTAATTGCGTTGTCAAACGAATGTATTTCACCCACCTTGAAAGGCTCTGGCTCTAAATCGAGATTGAAATTTTGGAATAACGTCTTAACAGCATGTTCCATAGGCTCTTTGCCAAATGGCACCAGCATTACACCTGCATGACGTGGAATACCTTCCAGTGCCATCTTGAAATGGAACCTTTTCCAATAACCTAGAAGCACATCGATATATTCCATATCTTGCACGACTTTCTCATCTTCTCCCCAATGGATCCAGTCATCATATGCCCAGCGTTCAATAGCGCTGCGAATAATAAACTTTTTATTTTCAGGCATACCACCACTTTTTTCTAAAACGGAGCCTATCATGCCTAAAGGATGGCGCAGGGTAATAATATACTCAGAATTTGCTTCGCATAATTCTTGAATCAATGGATAATTATACACGACCTTGGTAAACTTCTTTGGCACCACAATGCCGCCTTTATAAGCAAGCTTTCCGTATTTTGTGTAATACATTTCGACCATCGTCAAATATTCGGCAAGCTGCAGCAACCCATGAGTATGGACGTTGGCTTTATTTTTAAATTCAAGTGTCGCCAAATGCGGAAACCCATCATGCGCCAACGCATTCTGAACTTTCTTATAATCAATTTGCGCAGCACGAAAAAGCTGTTTGGTCAAATATGTTCCACCTGTTCGTGGAATACCGACAATAAAAATAAAACGGAAGCGGCTAATGCTTTTTATGGTTTCCGGACGCCCTGTTAACATTTCTTTAAAAAACCGGTAGGAACGAACCACGAGTTTTTTGCCGACTTCATTGGAAAGCACAAATTTTGCTTTTTCCTGAATATCACCAAATCTTCCATCGTTGGTTGCCAGGCCTTCTTCTTCCTGAGCATACCACTCACCAGCATGGTAGTCCGTACCTGTCAATGTGGCATGCAGAAATTCAATAAATGCCGGTGATGCAGGTATTTCATGATCGGTGAGTGTTAACGTTAATCCCATACCAATTCCT
The DNA here is from genome assembly GCA_016722515.1 of Alphaproteobacteria bacterium. NCBI lineage: Bacteria > Pseudomonadati > Pseudomonadota > Alphaproteobacteria > Alphaproteobacteria bacterium. The sequence goes on along the minus strand of JADKJE010000002.1, from coordinate 546,793 downwards.
TAAAGGATTTATACAAAAAAGGAGTGGCTAACCACTCCTTTTTCAAACATATTTAAATCAAGGTTAGAATGTCTGACCAAGCTGAAAGTAGAAGCTATCGTCATCCACTTCATTTGAATGATAGCCACCAAGCGGGTGGGCCCAATCAACACGAGCAAAAGTCTCACCAAATCTAAACAGTGATGCTCTGGCTTCAGCACCCAAACCAGCGCTGTAAAGATGATCATCAAGCGCCGAACCTTGAACACGGTTCAAGACACCAGCCATATCAAAGAATGGACCTGCACGAAGTAATAATTTTGGATGAACGCGGAAATCATGATCATATTCAAATGTCACTTGGTAACCATTTTCACCTGATTCCTGAGCTGGCTCAAAACCTCTCACATTACCATAACCACCAATCACAAACATATCAGAGGAAAGCAATGTATTCGTAGAAAGCTGACCCGTTCCCACAAATTTGAAGGTACCGTTATCCCATGGACGATAATTGACCAATAATAATGGTTCAAAACGCAACGCTTCAGGCTCACCAAGCGCACGGCTATTCAGCGGATCTCCTTTGGAACTTGCACCAAATGCATCAAGACCTTTAGACAAGGTTGCCGAAGCATACCATACCGTTTTCTCAAGACGAGCCAAATAGGTTGTATTTAAATAGACTCTATCAATGTTATCATCGGTATCAAGTATACCTGCTAAATATGATTTATGCTCGCGCGACTCTAATCCAACGCGTCCCACAATTTTTTGAGGGATCGTATCAACAAAGGCACTGGAGAGCGCTACGTTAAAGGCATGTGTTTTACCTGATGCGTCAAGAGCCGCAAGCCTGTCACCAATATCATTCGTGCTGGCAAGGTAAGATGTTTCAAGTATCACATTTCGAATTCCAATAGGAGTCTCAAGGCCTATTTTACCACTCGTAAGCTGTTCGTTTGATTGACGAATATCAGCAGTGAATCTTTCTCCCAGCTTCAGCAAATTGCTTTTTTCTAGATGCAATGTACCCACGATATCGCCGGTTAACTCAGAGCCATAATTATCAATGGTTACGCGCTGCACATCTTCTTTTTCACGACGCAATGCAACATGCAGATCTGTTGTTTTGAATTCACTTCCCGGCTGCAGATTAAGTGTCGCACCAACGTTATTGAGGCTATTGATATCACTGATCATCGATTCCAGTGTTTTTTCTTTGACAATCTCACCAGGAGAAACACGTTTAGCCATTTGCTCAGGGATACGATGCCTTACAACATTGTCGGGATCATCAATAATCACATTACCAACCTCAGCTTCATACACATTGACTTTAAGGGTACCATTCTGAACTTTTTGAGGAGGGGTCGTTACTTTAACGAGGATATAACCTTTGTCATAATAGACTTTGGTCAATTTATATTTTAATTCTGCCAGTTCACCTTTAGTGATCACACGATGAAGATAGGGCTCAGCTATTTCTTGGAGCACGTGGTCAGAAATCTTGGTGTTACCTTCAAAGCTAACCGCGTCAAACTTTGCCAGTTTTGCATTAGGATCCTGAACAGATTTAGGAGTAATCTCTTTGTTGACTGGTGACTGTTGTGCATCATCTAACGAGGATCCTCTAGGAACCCCAACATCCGGCACTTGACGATCAATAACACCAGCAGAATAATTTGCCGCGAATGCGCCAAATGGCATCGCAGCAGTAACCATAAGTGGAAGAAGAAAACGGTAATTTTTATTTATGTTCATAATGGGCACCCCTTGTATATAAAATAGCTTTTAAAAAACCCCATACTCAATCGTGCTTTCCTTTATATCGCTAAGCAAGCGGAAATCTTTTCCCCTTCCAAGATTTGTTGTTTTATCTCTAAAAACTGTTGTATTTGTACCACAGTTTCTTAATAAGTTATTAATAAAAACGGGGTGTCGCACTAACACCCCGTTTTTTCTTAACCTTTTGATAACAATTCTATTTAAGTTTCATACCATTATTTTGCCTCGCAATTGACATCTTCACAGAAATCCTCTGGTGTAATGCCCAGAACGACAGCATCGGTTACGTCTAATTCCTTCGCGTTGTTATCCCCTTCTTGTAGCAGATTGCGGACACTATCACTATCCATCACAACCAATTCATTTCCTGGCTGTATTATCAAGATCGACTCTCCAGAATAACCACTGTCAAAACCGGTAACGGTTTGTTTTACAAGCGAATCATTGGCTTGAGCTTCGGGGTCTTGATCAACAACGAATAAGTAGATATCATTTTCGGCAAAGACTCCTGTTAAATCAAAGGATTCTCCATAATTTCCATGGGTATTGGCTCTGCTGATAATATCTCCGGCAATGACGGCATTTTCACCTTCATTTTCTTCGTCAAAATTTCCAGCAGCAAGCACGAGAGCCGCCGCAGCAAAGGAACTCGAGCCACATCCACCTTCACAGGCGAACTCGCCAGCCGATCCGATCGACGTTGCATCCGCTGTAACAATGGCGTTGCCATTCAGAAGAACAACATCATCCGTTGCATAGAGTATGCCCCCAGCCACTGCAATGGCATCACCTGATCCGTGGTGTTCTACACCCGATTCAGTGAAAGTATCATATCCCATTTTGATTGAATTCGATTTGACTTCTAAATTGCCGTTCAACATCAATTCTGCAGCATCGGATAAGTAACCTAATCCACTCAGGGCGCTTAAATCAACATCAACATCAAAGTAGTCGGCATTCACATTCTCAGCATCATTATTCACAACATCTGCAATGAAGAAGGGTATTTTAGAATTCAATACAATGCCTGCACCACCACCGAATAAGGCTACGGCTAGACTCTCTCCATAAGCATCATTGGATGTAGTGGTTGTAGCACTGACATTGAAATCATTGGCAAGATAGGTGTTGCCTCCTGCGGCCATGAGTGCTACAGCTACGGCTAATTGATCGCCTGGAACGCCGTCAACATTCACATTTGCATCAACATTGACAGATCCAGAAGCATTGAGCTCTCCTGCACCATCGTTACCACCTTGAACAAACAATTGAGATAAGGCGCTTACATCTGTAGATCCCGAAACAATCAGGTTTTTCTCATTACCCAATTTTTCTTCTTCGTTTGAATCATTCAGAGTCACATCACTATTAATATTACTATTTCCATCAAGTGAGACGGTACCTGTGGCAGCAACATAACCCAAACTTGATGCTTGGAGTTCACCGGCCATATAGCCAGATGATACGGTTGCATCTATTTCTGAATGAATATTTAAGTCTCGGTTAATAATTGTTTGAGCATCCGCATTGCCTTCATTTCCAGCTACTGCATAGAATTGAGCGTTAGCTGAGGCAAAATCAAGCTGATTCACATCGATATTGGCATATGCAGAGAGATTTGTTTCGCCATTGATTGCAACCGTACCTCCTCCATTATAATCCACCGATGCAGAGGCTTCTACGTCACTGATACTGTACCCATTTGTACCGTAAGCTGAGGCGTAAGCATCAACGTTACCATTGACTTCGATATCATCATAGGTTTCAATACCAAAGGCAGCCGTAGCTTCAGCGGTACCTGCATAATAACCATCATTTTCGGCAGAGGCTTCCACATTAACAGCGCCGTCAACCGTAACTTTACCATACGCATCAATCTGAATTTCAGCATCGGCATCAGCATCACCAACTTCATAACCATCTAAATATGCATAGGCGCTGGCAGACATATCTTCACTGACAACAACGTCGCCATTTGCATCTAAATTAATCTTAGCATTGGCATACGTGTTAATATCAGAATTACTTATCAAATAACTATTAACCTGCGTTAAACCATTATTTGCATAATTGCTAGCGGTTGCTGTTGCACTTAATTTTCCATTGATAGTCAAATCGCCAGCAGCATCAAAATTAATTGAAGCGGAAGCGCTTGCATCCGAATTGCCACTGGTAATATACGTGGTGGCGAGTGCAGTGATATCCCCATTTAGGTTGATATCGTGGCCAAATTTACCTGTAGTTTCAGCATTAAACGTAGCTTTGGCAACGCCATCTGAAGCTCCATAGGATTCATTATCAGAGCCTGGCATATATTCATTAGCCGTGATCGTTGTAGAGCCATCAATGGTAATTGAGCCATCGTTAGCAACATAATCGACCTCAGCAGTAGCCATACCTTCTGCTTCATCTAATCCATAAGCATCAAGCCGTTGATCAGCATTCACATCCACATTACCCATGACATGGATTGATCCAGAATGATAACCTGACTCAAATTCATAGCCACTACGTAATTTCAGAGCGGCATACGCCTTGCCTGAATCGGCATCATATGAAGCATAAACATCTGACACGGCATGAATCGTAGCGTCACCATCTAATAAAATAGTATTGGTTGCTCTTAAATCAGCGGATGCAGAAGCATCGTTATAATCCGCAGCGGTGTAATTTGAAGCATATGTTTCTGCATGTAGGTTAATATTACCGTGCATTTCTATGGACCCATTTTGGGAACTGCTTCCATCAACATAACCTGCTGTTACATTCAAGTAAGCATCGGCCTCCACATCGCCTCCATTTGCATCCCAAGCGACATTGCTTCCATAAGCATTTGCGGTGACATCACCATTAATGGTTACATCATTGATCGCATGCACATCGACAGAGGCTGTGGCATCAACTCCACCGGCATAATCGCCTTCCCCTTTGGCATTGGCTGTGGCAATGGTTTCACCGTTGATTAACACAGAACCGAATTCACCACCAAATCGACCAGCTTCTATATCGATACTAGATTCTGCTTTAGTATCTCCGGCAGATCCGTATACTCCTTCGGAGCCAACATTCTCAGCCGATGCAATGGCCGTTAAGTCACCATTAATGGTTACATCATTAGTAGCGTCTGCATCAATATAAGCAGAGGCTTCAGCATCTGAAACGGCTCCATCAATGACGATGTTTGCAGATACATCGGTATCACCTGTAATAAAGATTGATCCACCGGCATCACCATTATTTGCATATAAATCAAAACCTGCATCTGCGGTGCCATCCGACGCATAAGAGTTAAAATCCATAGTAACATCAGCGCTAATCGATGTATTGCCTTCTACGTTGATGTCTCCATCGTAGCTATCATAGCTAACATACGCATTGGCATATGCTTGTGCATCATCGCCAGAGTCTGCACCCATATCCACGTTGGCTTCAACGTCAACATCACCATTAATAGAGATTGCTCCTGGGATATTGCCATACTCGCTTGAATAACCTGCTTCAACTGAAAACTGGGCATCGGCATGGCCATTATAGGCCGTTGATTGTGCATACATCAGTGCGTTAGCGTCGATAGTCACATTACCGGTTACATTGACATCTTGGGTTGCATCGAAATCAATATTGGCTTCAGCATATCCATACCATGTTTGATTCACAGAAGTTTCAGAGCTTGAACCACTGAGTGCATGGGCCGAAACATCAATATTACCCGTTACATCGATTGAACCAGGTATCTCACTTTCTTCTACTCCTGCATTGCCTGCATTAATATTGAAAAAGGCGGTAGCATTTTCTTTATAAGCTGAATCACTGGCATCATTACTGGCGGTAGCCTTAACGGTTGTGTTGCCATCTACGGTTACATCTTTGGTTGCATCAAGGTTAATGGCGGCATTTGCAGAGGCATATTGGGCATCATAGCCATCCATATACGCACTGGCTTCCACATCCATATAGCCCGAAATATCAATAGAATGTGAACCGCTGACACTTTCAGTGTTAGTATCCATGGTCAGTAACGCATCAACATCCAGCTTATAAGGATTTGTTCCTCCAACATCACCACTTGCATGAACAGTGGTATTACCTTCAACTGAGATATTTCCTGCAGACATAATATCTGCGGATGCTAATACCGTATTGACTGGGTAAACGACACCTTCTACGGTTTCATAGGAAGCAGCACCTGAAGCCAATGTTAAATCGGAAGTAACCACAACATTACCAGTAATGTCTACAGAACCTAAACCACCGTTAGCTCCTGAATCAATCAACACGATACTTTTGGCGCTGGCTTGCTGTCCTTCGCCGTTACCCTCGCCATATGCTGTAATCGTTGTATAACCATTGATGGTGACGCCGTTATGAGCTTCAATATCGGCTTTGCTCAGTACATCAAAATTTCCAGCTTCACTGTTTAAATCGAGATTGATGTTAATATTGCCATTGACTGTAGCTGCACCACTTGATCGAATAGTCAATATACCGTCAGCAAGCGCTCCGTAAGCGGTTGAGTTATTATCAATCGTTACGTTTTTAATCGATATATTACCGCCACCTGTGGTGGTAATAGTGATATCGCCTGGATTGATAACAGGAGTGCCACCTGTTTGCAAACTACCGATACCCACGCCGCCACTACCCGCATAAATATTAATATTACCGGTTGAGGTTTGAATTTTATCATTTACGTCCTGGAATTCAACACGTCCGCTCGCGCCTGTAGCTTCCAAGGTGATATTGCCACTACCCCCATGGAGGACGTTATCCGCTAAATTTTGCATGGTTACAAGATTCGTAGCCTGAATATCTACTGCAGTACCTGCTTGAGATAATGTTTCAATGGTATTTTCATAGATATCATTGGTTCCTGCTATACCACTACCGTTTTTAATTGTCATGGTTGTTGGGTCAAGGATAATCTTACCGCCTACTCCATGCGGAGCTTCTGCATGGAATGTACCATTCAATTTGACATTGTTGCCGCTTACTTCAATGGTGCCACCATTGCCCGCCGTACTGCCGCCTTTAGCTGATAAAACAGCGTTTTGGCTGAAATGATTCATATGGTTGGCAATTGTCGTGATTTGACCACCATTACCACTTACGCCGCCATCTGCATGAACATTCACTTGGTTCAAATTGATATCACCTACAGATGCAACCACAACCGTACCGCCGTTATGGTCCGCATCCAAGGCATCAGCATCAACCACGCCACTGAGATTAACCACAGCATTAGCTATATCTGAAGCTAGTTTTGTAGTCATCATCACTTGGCCTGATTGGGCTTGAAGGGTTCCGGTGTTCACAACACCGATTTTCTGTAAATTTTCATTTGATACGCCATAGGTGATCAAATTGTCCCCTCTTAAATCCACGGTCACATTATTCGTTGAAGCTAATTGAACTTGACCAAGATCCGCTTTGATATACCCACTATTTTCAACAGAAGGAGAGGCCAGAACAGCAAATCCACCGTTAGAGACGTTGATATTACCTTGGTTAACAACTTGGCCTTCACCTTTTCCTTGTATCGAATACACATCACCATCGGCTTTTACATCCATCGCTGTCGTTGCTAGTAATGAGCCTACGTTTACTTGTGACGTTCCATAAAAAGTGATACCTGCATTATTTAAAATGAACACACGGCCGTTTGCATTGAGTGCGCCTCTTAATTCACTCGGAACACCACCAATAACGCGGTTAATAGCGACTGCATCAGCATTAGGTTGAGAGAAATTGACCGACTCGTTTGTACCTGTGGAAAAGGTTTGCCAGTTTATATCAAGTCGCTGAGTATCTTGTGTGATATGAGTGTTATTGTCCTGAGTGGCGATCGTGCCTGACCCGTTGGTAATCGTGCCTCCTGTTGGAGCTGCCATACTTTTGGCTGTCATGAACACAGCCATACCAAACACCAACAAACTGCTACATAAGTTTACCACTGATTTGTTTCTTTTGGCGATTGACCACCGGTATTCTTTATTCGAATTATCACAAATAAACTCACGTGAACCGTGATTTAAACTTTTATCGGTACGCATTTCCCTTCTCCCGTATTTCCATTTTCTCATAAAACCTGGCAATTCATTATATATTTCTTCACTATATAACCGATCACCTTCACAACCCTCAATAATACTCATTATTTATTTAGCTATTATTAACTACGCATGAAAATATTATAATTCTATTGCGTTTTATTTGTCTTTTTTGGAATAACTCTTATAGATCTGATGGTTAGATCGCAAAGAAATACGCACTATCTCAGCGTCTTGGGAACATTTTGAAAAGGTTCAAATGTACAAAACCCGGGCTACACAAGAGGTTCCCTGGGGATATACATTACATAGAAATCAACTCATTAGAAATCAAGCAAAACATAATGAGCAGGAGGTACAAAGCCCGGAATACGGTCATGAAGCACAGGCCTCATGCTAGGGCGCGATTTGATGATAGCATACCAATCCTTGGCCACAGGATGGTCATCCCACTGGATATCTCCCAGATAATCAAGGACTGAAAGATGGCTCACGGCCGCAATATCAGCAAGGGAAAAATTTTCCCCGGCCAGACAGCGTCTTTCACGTATTAGATGGGTAATATAGTCTAAATGGGCCAACAAATTTGTTTTAGCCGCACGTATTGCCTGAGAATTGGGCTCCGCACTCGATGTATAAAAATATTTAAAATATTTCTCATGCAAGAGAGGGCCTGAAACTTCGTGGTAAAATTTCCGGTCAAACCAGCCCATAACCCTGCGAACCTCGGCACGTTGGGCTATGGATTTTCCAAGCAAATTTAAATCCTGGTAATATTCATGCAGATATTCGCAAATCGCATTATGGTCTTTTATCAAGACCCCTTCTTGTTCCAGCAATACCGGCAAATCACCTGCAGGGTTCATCCGCATAAATTCCGGCCGTCTTTCCCACACATTTTCTGTAACCAATTCAAACGACAATTGCTTTTCTCGCAGCAGGATACGCACCTTCCTCGAAAATGGGCAAAGCGGAAAATGATAAAGATGGCGTGGCACCGACATTGAAGGACCTTTGGGATAAACGAAGACAGGACTGTTGATGACAGAATAGCAAGTTTCTAGGCGCTTGAAAAGGAGCTTGAAAAACAAACCGCATAAAAACGACGATAACAATCTAAGTCATAGATAAAATAGCTTAGTTAGAGTCAGGATCCGACCACCAACGGGGTCACTCTCTTACTTTCTCGTAGACAAGCTTCCTTACCTCCATTACCATCGGTATATTAGAGGATTCCCATGCAGCCACTACTGACTGTCACCCAGCTTTCAAAACATTTTGGCTCATTGACTGCCGTCAATCGGGTAAGCTTTCATGTTGAGCGCGGACAGATTCTAGCCTTCATCGGTCCAAACGGGGCAGGTAAAACAACCACTATTCGTATGATTGCAGGCTATTTATTACCGTCTGAGGGGGATTTTTTCTACAATGGAGTTTCGTTTTCTGATGATCCTTTTTTGTTAAGGTCCCATTTAGGCTACCTGGCAGAAGGTTGTCCTCTTTATCACGACATGAACGTTCTTGATTTCTTAAAATACAGTGCCCGGATTCATCACATGACACGCACAAAGGAAAAAGAACGTCTTGCATTTGTGCTGGAAACCCTGCAACTGTGTTCCGTTCGCCACGTCACCATCAGAACATTGTCCAAAGGGTATAAGCGGCGAGTGGGGTTAGCCCAAGCCATTCTGCATGACCCCGACTTATTAATCCTCGACGAACCAACCGATGGGCTGGATCCTTTGCAGAAAGATGAAGTCTATAAATTGCTGCAAGAGCTTGGCAAAGAAAAAGCCATTATCTTTTCTACCCACAATCTTGAAGAGGCCTATTTTTTGGCAGGCCGAGCGGTTATCATTCATCGAGGCGAAATAGCGGCCTATGATTCACCCGCTGCCATTATCAGCGCAACAGGCGCTGCCAATTTTGACGAAGCCTTTAAGATGATTATCAAAAAGGATTCCCGATGAATATCATCTACACCATCGCTAAGCGCGAATTTTTCGGTTATTTTGAAACACCACTTGCTTTTGTGTTTCTCATGATTTTTTTGCTTTTCCAAGGTATCTTTACGTTTTATCTTGGACAATTCCTAGAACGAGAGCAAGCATCCCTGGAATCGTTTTTTATTTGGCTTCCCTGGTTGCTAATGTTTTTTGTGCCAGCCATTGGTATGCGCTTATGGCCGGAAGAAAGGAAAGAAGGAACGCTTGAAATGCTATGGGCTCTTCCGGTTCCTATGTATCGCATAGTGATTGCAAAATATGTTGCTGCACTGAGCTTTTTATGGTTGGCGATTGCTCTAACCTTTCCTTTCTGGTTGATTGTTCAGTATTTGGGGAATCCTGATAATAGCATTATCATAACCGGTTATATTGGTTCATTTATGATTGCAGGCGGTTATTTAGCTATCGCCATGGCGGTTTCCTCACTTACGCGGAATCAGGTCATTGCCTTTATTTTGGCACTGGCTGCTTGTTTTTTCTTTACAGTAACAAGCTTCCCACTGGTGTTGGATTTTTTCAGCAAATGGCTTTCACAGGACCTCCTTGATGTTGTTGCCTATTTTAGTTTTATCACCCACATGGATGAAATGGCGCGCGGTTTAATTAGCTTCCAACAGCTCGTTTTTTTTGCATCTCTCATTCTGCTATGCCTTTATCTAAATACACTTATGCTTCATTCGAGGAGACAATAGATGAAATCATTGATGCTCTTCTTAAAACAGCACAGCATCTGGTTTGTAACGATCCTTGTTTTCATTTCGTGGTCTGCTGTTAATATTATCAGTTATTATGGGATTACGAATGCCAAGATCGACTTAAGTAATGGTCAGATTTTTACGCTCTCAAAGCATTCTCAATCACTCCTTAAAGAAATGAAATCACCGTTGACGATCCGCTTTTTTTACTCGCGTGAGGCGGGCGAACATAATCCTGTTATTCAACGTTATGCCAAACGCATCCGGTCGTTGCTTCTGGATTATAAATCACATTCTCACGGTCAAATAAAACTTGAATTTATTGATCCAAAGCCCTATTCCTCCGAAGAAGATTTGGCTCTTTCACATGGTATTCAAGGCGTACCGTTGGATAATTTTGGCACTAAACTTTATTTGGGCTTATCTGTTGCCAGCCAAACAGATGATATTGTTGCCATCCCCTATCTGGATGTCGAAAAAGAACAATTCCTGGAATATGATATTAGTCGTACCTTGTATGATTTTATCCATCCAGAAAAGAAAAACATTGGTATTATTACCAGCATTCCATTAGGTAATTTTGTTCCAGAGGGAAAAACCATGCGTTTCCAACCATGGGCACTATTTCAACAAATTCAGGATCTCTATCATCTCACCTTCATTGATCCTGCAACTATGCAGCATTTGCCAACCGACATGGATATCCTGTTGATGGTCCAGCCAAGTCAATTACCAGATCCATTGCTTTATGACATCGACCAATATATCCTTAAGGGGGGAAAAACTATTATTTTTGATGATCCGCTGATTGAATCCGCTAATCCAAAAGCAGTACCTCATTCCACCCATGGCATCGATTTTCTCTTTAACGCCTGGGGAATTGCTATTGACCCTTCGATGGTCGTAGGCGATTTTTCAAATGCCACCGCGGTTGCACAAGATAACTCAGCCCAACAAGTAACGTCCTACCTCCCCTGGCCTACGCTGACCAAAAACAATTTTTCGCGCGACGATGTTACCATTTCTAATTTAAATCGCATTCAATTAGCAAGTGCTGGCTTTATCCAAAAAATGGCCAACCATTCGACCATCATTGCGCCCTTGTTATTTAGCACCAAACAAAGCATGCCACTGAATGTCGATATTGTTAGACGCGCTTCACCTAAAGAATTATTATCGCATTTTAAACCTTCAGGCATCAGCTATACTTATGGGGCGCGCATCTTGGGTTCCTTATCTACCGCTTTTCCCAATGGAATTTCTAACCATCCTCCCAAGAACGAACATGGAATGAGTAATACTGTGGATGAATCTGCCAGCTCACCCCATGTGCTTCATTCTGTTAAAGATACTCATGTAGTGGTGATTGCCGATATCGATTTGCTTCATGACCGTTTCTGGGCACAAATACAGGATATGTATGGCCAGCGTGTTGTAATTCCGTTCTCTGATAATGCCTTCTTTATCTTAAACATGATAGATCAGTTTGGTGGGAGTGATTCACTCATCCATTTGCGTTCAAAAGGAAATCAAACCCGACCTTTTACGACCATTGACGTCATCAAGAAAAAATCTGAACAGCTTTACCTTGCAAAAGAAAAATCACTCCAGCAAAGCTTAATCATCCTTGAAAAGCAGCTTACGGATGCCGCAACGAAAAATAACAATGCCTCTTCTATTATTACCCCATCGCAAGGTCAAACCATTGAAGCTATCCGTTTTAAATTATTGGAAACCCGCAAAGAACTCCGAAATGTTAATCATGCCTTGCGCGAGGAAATTGAATCCTATTATTTTATTATCAAATGGATTGGAATCGGAATGATCCCCTCTGCCTTGTGCATCATTTATTTCATCATAGGCATTAGGAAGACTGTGATTAGAAGGAGAATTCATTGAAACGATTTCTCGCTATTATAGCCGTTATTATTATTGTCAGCCTTTCATTCTTTACCAAAAACTATTACGAAAGCCTGATTCAATCCAAGCCTACACAGGCACTGTTTTTGCCCCATCTGAAACAAGAATTGGCAAGCATTGATAGTATCTCCATTCAAACAGCCAAGGGTAACTGTACGGTTGTTAAACAGGATGGTTGGGTAGATGAGTCATCGCATTATCCTATTACGCTTGAGTCTCGGCGTAAATTGCTCCTTGATTTATCGACCTTAACGATCGTCGATAAAAAAACATCCTCTGCGGGTGACCACGAAAAATTAGGGCTTCTTACCAATAACACTCCACCAAATAATCAAGCAAGTAACGCGTATGGTGATCAGATTATCCTGTATTCGCACGGCAAGCCACTTTACCATTTAGTGATTGGTTATGCCCAGCGCAACATTAAGCATGTTTCTGGTCTCAATTATTTTTATATTCGCCATCATGACCGTCAGGATGCCTTTCTTGTCAAAGGCGAAATCAATATCCCCAGCTGTAAAGATGATTATTTTGAACCCATTAATCTTAATGTTACGTTAGACGATATTAAAACCATTGATGTAAAGTCAAATCTTGTGAAAATTGGTCATATTGATTTAACTAACAAACTCACTTCCAATTCCGATAAAACAGCATTTGCTTCATACGAACAGACTCTTTCATCCATTCCAGTCATTGCTGTTTGGGATTCTAAACCAGTTATTAAAACGAAAACGACAGCTGAATACGTTTCCTACACCACCACCAAACAGCAGATCGTGGCTCTAGCTCTAACGGATGATGGTACTCATTATTGGCTCACTATTGACGATGCACGGAACCCCAAGCTGCATCAATGGTTTTTTGAAATATCACCGCCGACCAGAAGACAATTAGTAGACTCTCTTTATCAATTAAAAACGCCGCTATGAATCTAGATCAACAAAAACAACACGCACAGCAATGGTTCGAATCATTGCGAAATGATATTTGTTCCGAATTTGAACGTATCGAAGATGAACTCACGGGATCTTCACAACCTTCAGGTCGCTTTACCCGCACCAACTGGGAGCGTGAAGGCGGTGGTGGTGGAACCATGGCGGTTATGAAAGGGCGGGTATTTGAAAAAGTAGGCGTAAATGTTTCTGCTGTGCATGGTGAATTCACAGACAATTTCCGTAAGGAAGTTCCTGGAGCTCTGGAGGACCCACGTTTTTTTGCCACCGGTGTTTCCCTAGTTGCCCATATGTGCTCCCCCCATGTTCCAGCCGTTCATATGAACACACGTTTTATCTGCACGAGCAAAAGCTGGTTCGGCGGTGGAACCGATTTAACACCGATATTTCCCAATACCCAAGATACCGATGATTTTCATCATGCCCTGAAGCAGGCCTGCGATGCATACTCTCCTGAGTATTACCCCCAATTTAAAAAAGAGTGCGATGAGTATTTTTTTCTCAAACATCGCAATGAACCACGTGGCATCGGTGGCATTTTCTTTGATTACTTAAATACCGATAACTGGGATGTTGATTTCTCATTTGTTCAAAAAGTAGGCATGACCTTTTTGCACATTTATCCACAACTTGTACGCAGGCATATGTTTAGCCCATGGAGTAACAGCGAGCGCGAAGCACAATTAATCAAACGCGGTCGCTATGTTGAATTTAATCTTCTCTATGATCGCGGCACCCGTTTTGGTCTGATGACAGGCGGCAACGTAGAGGCCATTTTAATGTCGCTCCCCCCTGAAGTACGCTGGCCTTAATTGCCAAATATTAATATTTGTTAACTATTTTGCATCCAAAGAATTTATTTTAATTCTTGTGATATTTATTATATGAGCTATCATGATATGCGGTAATCTATAAACATACTGTCTATCAATTGAGGAGCCCCCATGACTGTTTCTGCGGAAACCAAAGAGCGCACAGCCAAAGAAATTCCAACTGAGTTGGCGTCTTTTCAAGCTGATTATGCTCATGCGAGTTCTGCCGTCATAATGGACGCCCTGAGAAAAGGCTACGATATTCTTCAAATGCCCGAAGGTGATATTTTTGCAACAGGAAGTGAAACCGTTGTTTATCATTATCAATGGAATGGCAAAGAGAAAAAGCTGGTTCGTAAAAAATTCCACCATTCCATCCCAGAGCCCATTGAATAATAAAACAAACCCCAAATTGATTATATCATTTATTTAACTATTACTTGATTATCATTTCAAAAAGATATTTTGCTTCCGGCAGAAGCCATCGATCAAAAAATCTGCCTGCTGACGGATCATGTCCCGTGTTGTTACTGGAACCCCTGCTAATTCAGGCTGTGTCACGCCACTGGCAAGCAACGCATGAACCACTCCTAAGCATACCCAGCCACTTGCCTTAAGAAAATAACCTGAGTGAAAGAGCGCCAGCTCAATTCCTTCCTGGGATGCGCTTAAGCGCCTCACCTGCTGCTGGGTTGACTTCCGCCATAGATCAAATAACAAAACCATCTCTTTATTAGAGAAAAGCCCTCTTTCCTCTAAAAGGATTTGTAAATATTTCTGTAAAGAATCCAGGGTTCTTGCTTGATCCTTTCCCAATTTCCTCAAGACAAAATCACGAGCTTGAATACCATTGGTTCCCTCATAAATCATGGCAATCCTGACATCGCGCATATATTGCGGCATACCGGACTCCTCAATGTATCCCATTCCTCCAAATATCTGCATGGCATCTGAGCAGGCTTGCAATCCAATATCACTACCCATAGCTTTAATGATCGGTGTAAGCACCTCAACAAATCCCTGAAAGGTGTTGCGCATGCCTTCATCAGGATGATGCCTGTTGTGATCGATAAAACTCGCGGTCAACAAGCTCAACGCGCGCATACCACCCAGCAATGATTGATTCTTCATAATTAACCGTCGTACATCCGGATGAGCTTGAATTGGTTTACAGTCTCCTTGAATACGTTCACTGGCATAACGTACCGCTTTCTGAGTCGCGGCCTCTGCTACAGCATACCCTTCTATTCCTACCGCCAGTCGCGCATGATTCATCATCGTAAACATATATTTAAGCCCTTGGTGTGGTTGACCAACCACATAACCAATCGCTCCTTTTTCTTTTCCAAATTGCATCACGCAGGTGGGCGTGGCGTGAATACCCATTTTTGTTTCTATCGACACGCAAAACACTTCATTGCGCGTTCCATCTTCTAAAAACTTAGGCACTAAAAATAATGAAATACCTTTGGTACCAGCTGGTGCATCAGGTAATCGTGCCAGGACCAAATGGATAATATTATCCGTCATGTCATGTTCACCGTAGGTAATAAATATTTTTCCACCCGTGATACGAAAATAATTATTTTCGGGGATTGCCTGGGTACGAATGAGTCCTAAATCCGAACCTGCCTGTGGTTCAGTTAAACACATAGTTGCAGGCCACTCGCCACTGACCATTTTAGAAAGATACAGAGCTTTAATTGCATCACTGGCATGATGGTGGATTAATTCCACCGCACTTTGATTAAGCAATGGACACAACGCAAAGGCCATATTGGCCCCGCTCCAGCATTCTGCAACCGCAGCATCAAGTACTGCTGGTGCACCCTGTCCACCAATTTCGACAGCGAATGGAAGACTGTTCCAGCCATTTTGCACGAATTGTTGATATGCCACTTTAAAACCTGCCGGCATCGTCACGACTTCATCACCATATTGAGCGCCTTCACGATCGCCTGCTGCATTCAATGGCAACAATGTTTCCATCGCAAAACGCGCCGCTTCGTTTAAAATAGCTTCACAGGTTTCATGCGAGAAGTCCGCATAGGCGGGATAATCAAACACACCCCTCACTCCCGGAAGATGTGTTAATAAAAATCCCAAATGATCCATAGGAGGTTGGTATGACATGGCAGCTATCCTCGTTTCTATTGATACTAGCAACGCAAGGATTAAGCGTGGGTTAATATAGCAATCTATGGCAGAATTTTTTGTGTCATGATCTAATGAAAAAATGCGCCTCAGTTTAAGCGAAATCGAAGTTATAACCACCGTTTTTAAAAAGCATTTTTGGGTTAATGATCATCTATGGATTTTTGGTTCACGTGTCGATAACAGCAAACGTGGGGTCGCCATTGATCTCTATATTGAAACCGCTTATAATCCAGAACAAGCCGCAGGCAGCAATATTTTATTTATTTCTGATTTATGGATTGCCCTTGGTGAACAACACATTGATATTGTCTTAAAATTAATCCATTCAGATTTTGATTTACCTATCTATCATGTCGCCAAAAAAGAAGGAATTCAGTTGGCATTGGCATGAGAAAAGAAGTTTTAGATTCATTACTCGAAATAGCTGATATTCATACTGATCGATTAATTCACGCACTCAACGAGCTCACACCATTAATGCCAGCTTCGGATCATATCATCAGCACACTATCTTATGAGTCCTCTAAACCATTCGAAATGTTTACCAGCCGGCTTGCTAAGCTGCAAGATATTCTAGGAGCAAAAATTTTTCCAGCTCTCTTGAATTCAGCGGCGAAAATATCGCTGGTAACTCTATGATTGATATCTTAAATCAACTGGAAAAATTAAATGTAGTAGACCGCGCAAAATGGTTAGAATTACTCAGCACGCGCAATCATCTATCGCATGAATATCCCGACAACCCAGATACGATGGCTCATTTTTTTAATGAGGCCTTTCGACTATCTACAGATCTCTTGAATTACCATACCCAAGCGAAAAAATTCACCCAGGATATCCATAACAAATGCACTTAGAATTATTTATTCTAATGCCTGAAATGCCGGCGTCCCGTTAGTATCATCGCTACATCATGATCATTCGCTGCAGCAATCACGTCCGGATCTTTCACTGACCCACCTGGTTGTATCACTGCTTTTACTCCGCCTTTAATTGCTTTTAACAATCCATCCGGAAATGGAAAAAATGCATCGGAAGCAAGGGCTGCACCTTGGGCACGCTGTTGATTGCCGTCTCCTTGGGCGGCTTTCATCAATGCAACATCAACACTATCAACGCGGCTCATCTGGCCAGCACCTATACCAATCGTGGCACCCTCTTTAGCAAGCAGGATCGCATTTGATTTGACAAATTTACACGCTTTAAACGCAAACTTTAAATCAATCATTTCCTGCGCAGTTGGTTGACGATGGGTGACAATTTTAAATTCAGATTCTTGCGCAAAACCTTCATCATAATCCTGCACCAATAAGCCACCCGAGACCGTTTTATAAATTAAATTGTGTGGATAAGAAAAAGGATCAATCGTTAAAATACGTAGATTCTTTTTCGTTTCTAAAATGGTTTTAGCTTCACTCGTAATAGATGGGGCAATCACTACTTCGACAAAAAAGGTGGCAATGGCTTCTGCCGTTTTAAGATCAATCGGTTTATTGCAGGCAATAATACCACCAAACGCACTAACTGGGTCACACGCCAATGCTTTTGCAAAGGCTTCAGGCAGATGCGCACCAATGGCTAAACCACAAGGGTTTGCGTGTTTGACAATTGCCACAGCTGATTCTTGAAATGCACAAACCATTTCTAAAGCTGCATCAGCATCTTGAATATTATTATAACTCAATTCCTTGCCTTGGAGTTGCTTGGCCGAAGCAATCCCCCCACCTTGACCTACACGATAAAAAGCAGCACCTTGAATAGGGTTCTCACCATAACGTAAATGCTGAAGACGTGTGCCACTGATCACATGTTTATCTGGGAAAACGTCTCCTAATTCTTTAGCAAACCACTGGCTGATAGCCGCATCATAACTAGCTGTCGCAGCAAAGGCTTTGGCTGCTTTTTTTTGCCTAAATGCAAAATGGGTCGATCCATGGTGTTGTTCCATTTCTGCGATCACTTCCGTATAATCGGCAGGATCAACAATAATCGATACATAACGATGATTCTTAGCGGCAGAACGCACCATCGAAGGGCCACCTATATCAATCTGCTCAATGCAATCATCCTGTTTGGCACCCGAAGTAACGGTGGCTTCAAATGGATAAAGATTAATCACCACCAAGTCTATCGGTTCAATCTGATGCTCACGCATAGCGCTCACATGGCTGGGATTATCACGAACGCCTAACAATCCTCCATGCACTTTCGGGTGCAACGTTTTAACACGGCCATCCAGCATTTCAGGAAAACCAGTATGCGCCGAAATATCCTTAACCGTAAATCCTTTTTCCTGTAATAATTTAGAGGTTCCTCCTGTTGAAATAATTTCAACACCGTGAGCAATGAGTTTTTCGACAAACTCCACCAGGCCGGTTTTATCCGATACCGAAATCAGGGCACGTTTTATTTTAACCAGGTCAACATTGGCAATTGCTTCGGCAACTGCGTTACTGGGCTGTGAATGAGCCATATCAATCCTCATAATTTGCGTTGATGTGCGGGTTGTGTGTTAATCACCGGAGGGAAGGACCATGAAGCTTGTAAGGATTTCAACAACCCTACTTTGCTGATTCAACTGGACGGCTTCTTTTAGTTCAGAAACACACTGATTGACTTCGTTATAAGACAATTTGCGGGATGCAGCAAGCAAAACCCCTGATTTTTCAGTTGAAATCGGTGCTTCAGGCAATGCAAACAACTCCTCGTTTAACTTCTCACCCGGGCGCAAACCTATATATTCTATTTTGATGTCCCTACCCGGCTCATATCCGGCCAAGCGGATAGCCTGGCGTGCTAAATCATCGATATTGATGGGTTCACCCATATCCAATACATAAATGGCTGAATGGGTTTCCCGTTCCACCTGAATGGACGCCGCCTGCAAAATCAGGCCTACAGCTTCCTGGACCGTCATAAAATAACGCTCTACTGCAGGATCGGTAACCGTAACTGGACCGCCTCTGGCAATCTGTTTTTGAAAAAGCGGAATCACTGATCCTGAAGAGCCCAACACATTTCCAAAGCGAACGGTTGAATAAATCGTTACACCATCATCCTTTTGTCCCATCGCCTGGCAATAATTTTCTGCCAGCCGCTTGGTAACCCCCATAACGCTGATAGGCTTAACAGCTTTGTCAGTGGAGATGAGCACCATTTCCTTCACACCATAACGATTGCAAATATCAGCCACATGTTTAGTACCCAAGACATTGGTGAGAACGGCTTGATAGATATTATCTTCTAAGATCGGCACATGCTTAAGGGCTGCTGCGTGGAAAACAAGATCAAATTTATATTCACTAAACAAAAATTCAAACGATTCGGGCAACCTGACATCAGCTAGTATGGAACGGATCTGCTGCATGGGATAAAGGGTTTTTATTTCTTGGTCAATGATATAGAGATTATATTCGCTATTATCGAGCATCACGAGCATAGTAGGTTTGTATCGGGCAACCTGCATACATAATTCACTACCGATAGTGCCTCCGGCTCCTGTAACCAATATATATTTTCCACGGATTAATTCGGCAATTGCGGAATCATCCAGCACCACTTGTGGCCTTCCCAAAAGATCTTCCAGCGCAATCGGTTTTACGACCGAAGATTCATGCTGGAAATTTTCCAACTCATTTAATTTAGGCAATTTGGCAAACGACAAACCATGTTTAGCTGCAATCTTCCATAATTGCTTTACATTTTTCCCACTCAAATGCGGATCAGTCACTATCAATTTTTGTGGACGCATTCCTTTTTTCCCAATCTGATCGATCACTTCTTCAATAGCTTCTATTCCACCAATAATAGGCCGAATGGATAGTACTTCCCTTATGCTGAGCATTAAGATCGACCACACCAACCACATGGTAACACCATAAGTTACGGCGTGAAATTTCGCGGATAAATAATTCTGAATTATCGTTAAGTCCAATCAAGATAACGGGAATTCTGCGCTCGGCATCCATCCATAATGGATAGAGTACTTTATCTTTAAATATCCGATAGAAAAATCGCGGACCGCCAAGAAAGACAATCAATAATAACCAGTTGATAACAATCCCCCTCATCCCCATCATAACATGCGGGGATGTTAAAACCATATAGGGAAAAAAGAGCAGGCTGCTCAACGTAGCTCCCATAATAATAGCCACTAAATCCTGCAGCGACGCATAACGCCACAGTCCATTATAAAGCCTCATTGCCACAAACACACCGGTACAGATAGCAACAAATAATACCATGCCAAAACCAAGATAGGCCACCAATGGTAGTTTTAAGCCCCATAAAACAACACGTGCTAAACCATAGCTAAGCGCTGCCATCATGATATCATGGGTCATTACGACTAATCTGGGCTCTATACGTTTGGTCATGGGTAAAGCATCTAAATAAAATAAGGGTATATTATAACCCATCCGCTTAAAAAAGTCTTATGCAAAACCACAATTCACAAAATCGCATAGCTCACCCCAGCACTTTCACTTAAGAATTTTTCATATACGATCCCGTCTTTCTCTGTTATGCTCCCACACCATAACAAGCAATCATGATCATCGTATGAACCGTTTAAATGAATGGCTTTATCCTTTTGTTGGCGCCTTTTTTGACAAACATCTTTATCAAGAAGCTGTCCATGTTTGGAGAGCCGTACCTTTCCCCATTATTATTATTGCGGTCATTATCGGAAATTTACCAGGAATGCTGGTGACACAAAATCTTATTCAAGCATTGCGCGATGAAGCCTATTTAATTATTGACCAACTTCCACCACTTAAACTAGCAAATGGCGAATTAAGCACAACGATAACGCAACCCAAGCCACTCTATAATTCAAGCCATAAACAAATAGGCGTTTTTAATCCCAAACCGACCAATCCATCGTTGGATGAACATCTCTTATTTGCAATTAATCCCAAAGAACTTGTTTTTGCCACTCCGCAACTCCTCAATCCGCAGATTCATGAAATAAGCCATACCTCCTATCCCAGCCACTATAATGGCGATGTCACAGCCTCCATCTTGAAACATCAAGTTGATTTAGGTTATGTTCTTACTAAGTTAATCCTGCCACTTTTTGTGCTATGTTTGATGTTTTTTGTTTTCATTTTAGAAGGAGTTCTGGTGGCCATCATCGGGCTGGGTCTATCCCACTTTCAGAATAAGGATTTAAGTATCAAACCACTCTTTAGAATTGCCATTATTGCCTTGCTACCAACACAGGTCATCAGTTGCGTCTTTGCCTTTGCCGGGATAGAATTTAATTATCAACCCTATGTATTATTTATCTCGTCATTGTTCTTTTTATATTTTGGAATCCATGCCAGTCAGTCTGACAAAAAAAATTGACCACAAGATCTATGATGTGAAAGTTTTTATATCTTCAATAAAAGCATTATGAATCTGTAGGATGCATATTTTTTGCGCCATTTTTCAATTATGACACACACAATATATAGTGGGAGATTAACCCTCCATTAACTAGATATGGATATTTTTAGCTTGAATGACCCATTGGTTCTGTTATTCTGGTAGATGGAACAAATGAAAAGAAGCACACAAGGTATAAAGAGGTTTTATGGCGATACAACAAGATCAATCTCGTAACGATTTGCTGAGTTATTTCGGTAAGGAAACCTTGACCGATCGCTACTTATTACCAGGAGAAGATTATCAAGATTTGTTCGTCCGTGTTTCCTCTTATTATGCCGATGATGAGGCTCATGCCCAGCGCCTGTACGAATACATGTCCAAACACTGGTTTATGCCAGCCACACCTATTTTAAGCAATGGAGGCACTAAGCGCGGGCTGCCTATTTCTTGTTTCTTAAATGAAGCAACCGACAGCCTCGAAGGAATCGTTGATTTATGGAATGAAAATGTATGGCTTGCTGCACGTGGTGGTGGCATCGGCAGTTATTGGGGTAATTTGCGTCCAATCGGCCAGAAGGTTCGTGGCAACGGCAAAACCTCAGGTGTTATTCCTTTCATGCGCGTTCAAGATGCTCTGACGCTTGCTATTTCACAGGGGTCTTTGCGTCGTGGCAGTTCGGCTTTATATTTGCCTGTATGGCATCCCGAAATTGTTGAATTCATTGAAATTCGTCGCCCAACGGGTGGTGATCCAAATCGTAAAGCTCCAAACGTCCATCACGGCGTCGTGATTCCCGATGCTTTTATGGAAGCCGTACGTGATGACAAAATGTGGGATCTCGTTAATCCTAAAAACAATGAAATGGTTTCGCAAATCCGTGCACGCGATTTGTGGATCCGCTTGTTAACGGCACGCGTTGAAACCGGTGAGCCTTATATGCTCTTTATTGATACGGTACAAAATCAACGCCCCGAATCATATAAGCGATTAGGCTTGGATGTTAAAACATCGAATCTATGCAGCGAAATTGTGCTTGCCACCGGAACCGATCACCGCAAAGAAGAACGCACTGCCGTCTGCTGCCTATCATCTGTTAATCTTGAATATTATCATGAATGGGAAAACATCGTTGATGATCCAGAAACTGGTGAAGGTGGTTTTATCTCCGATATCATGCGCTTCCTGGATAATGTGCTGGATGATTTTATCAAAACTGCACCACCATCCATGGCTCGTGCGGCCTATTCTGCCGGACGTGAACGCAGTATTGGTTTGGGTGTTATGGGCTTCCATACATTCTTGCAATCCAAAATGATTCCATGGGAATCAGTTATGGCCAAAGTATGGAACAACAAAATCTTTAAGCATATTCGTGAAGATGCCGATAAAGCCTCTCACAATATTGCCCTTAAAAAAGGCCCATGCCCGGATGCTGAAGAAGCGGGATTGATGGAACGTTTTACCCATAAATTAGCGATTGCCCCAACCGCTTCCATTTCGATCATTGCCGGCAATACCTCACCTGGTATTGAACCCTATGCAGCGAATAGCTTTACCCAAAAAACGCTGACAGGCTCGTTTAATGTTCGCAATAAAATGTTACTGCGTTTGCTTGAAAGTAAGGGACAAAACAGCGATGCAATCTGGTCCTCCATTGCTACGCATGAAGGCTCAGTTCAGCATCTGGAGTTCTTAACACAGGAAGAAAAAGATGTGTTTAAAACCGCATCCGAAATTGACCAACGATGGATCATTGAACTTGCTGCAGATCGTACTCCTCATATTTGTCAGGCAACTTCGGTGAATTTATTCCTGCCTGGAGATGTGCATAAACGCGATCTTCACCATATTCACTTTTCTGCTTGGGAAAAAGGCGTCAAAAGCCTTTATTATTGCCGCTCAACGTCTATTCAACGTGCGGAAAAAGTTTCTCACAAAGTCAAGTCACTGCAAATGGCTGATTCCATTGCCATGGATGCGGCGTCTCGCATGCCAACAGAGCAACCGTCGCTCTTTGAATCGACACAACCGTTCAAAGACATGGTTGAAGAACGTGCTGATACACGTCCTATTTATGATGAGTGCCTTGCTTGCCAATAAGAATTAAATTGTTCGGAGAATAATATGTCGTTACTTGATGCTAAACCTATTTATAAACCCTTTTCTTATCCATGGGCTTATGAAGCATGGGAAACCCAACAAAAAATTCATTGGCTTCCCGAAGAAGTGGCCCTTGCTGATGACGTAAAAGATTGGAATCATAAATTGACTCCTGGTGAACAAAATTTGCTAAGCCAGATTTTTCGTTTCTTTACCCAATCGGATATTGAAGTCAATAATTGCTACATGAAGCATTATTCGCGTATTTTTAAGCCAACTGAAATACAGATGATGTTGGCTGCTTTTTCAAATATGGAAACCATCCATATTGCCGCTTATTCATATCTATTAGATACCATAGGTATGCCTGAAGCCGAGTACCAGGCTTTCCTGCGCTATAAGGAAATGAAAGATAAATACGATTACATGCAGAGTTTCAATATGAACTCTAAACGCGACATTGCTATTACGTTGGCCGTGTTTGGTGGATTCACTGAAGGTTTGCAATTATTTGCCTCTTTTGCGATTCTGCTTAATTTCCCGCGTTTCAATAAAATGAAAGGAATGGGTCAGATTGTGACGTGGTCTGTGCGTGATGAAAGCCTGCACACCAACTCTATTATCCGCCTCTTTAAAACCTTTGTCCTTGAAAACCCTGAAATCTGGGATGATGCGTTGCGTCAGGATCTTTATAATGCTTGTGAAACCATCGTCCACCACGAAGATTCTTTCATCGACCTTGCCTTTGAAATGGGCGATGTCCATGGCTTAAGCGCCGATGAAGTAAAGCAATATATTCGTTATATCGGCGACCGTCGTTTGCTTCAATTGGGGCTGAACCCTCTGTTTGGCGTTAAAGAAAATCCCCTGCCATGGCTGGATGAAATCCTTAATGGTGTGGAGCATACCAATTTCTTTGAAAATCGCGTTACCGAATATTCTAAAGCAGCGACCAGAGGTTCTTGGGACGAGGTCTTTACTGCCATTGATGCTCCGGAACTGAAATTGGAAGTTGCCTAACACCCCATTTATGTTTTTTTAACCAATCCTACGTACGATCCATCTTGTTCCACAGCAATGTGGGGTAAGTGACGTTTTTATTTCTTCGTGGTGGGGTTGCTATGTTCGACGATAAAACTATTATCGAAACGGTTATGAAATATTGGGATGAATTACGTGAAGGCAAAAAATTTCCACCGGAAGAGGATCTTGATCCAGACATGCTGCAGGAAGCGTGGGATCATTGCTTCCTGATTTATCCACGTCATGAACAATTTTGCTTCACTCACCTAGGTTCCGTGGTGAAAGGTGCCTATGGCAGCGACCGTACTATTGAATGCCGTCTCTTTATCGAATCCCCCGCTGCGGACGGCCTTACCTATAAATATAAAGAAGTTCTCGAATCACGCGAACCGATTATCGAAAATGCCGAGTTCATTAATTTACAAGATGATCTCGTCAGGTTTAAACAATGCCTGCTGCCACTGGGACCTGACGAAAATGGCGAAGTCACTTCGATACTAGGATGTTTGCATTTTCATACCAGGTAATGCACTTTATTCATTTTAAACAAACTATAGTAGAATGAGTTACTAGAGCATTCTCATTTGAATTGTGCGTAGGAAAACACTGCTTAAAAAAAGTGAGAATGACGGATTTTATAAGCGTCATCCTCCCTTTTTAGATGAGTGGGGAACCAGCATAACTCTATGTTACGACCAGTTAAAACGACAGACAACTACCCAAAATAAAAGCTGTAAAGACAAAAGTTTTTCAACTTGTTTTTGCCCTTGATCTTCTTTTGAGTTAAGCGTACAACTAAACCATCAATCGGTTTTGAGGCGTTATGTTTACAGGAAACGCTTGCTTAGTTGTCGGGGCTTGGTGCATCAACTTTAGTTGTGATCAATATGGCCTTCGCTAGGAATGTTTCAAAACCTTTTTCCCTGTTAACATCCATGTGGAGTATAACCTATGGCTTTTACCCTTCCTACCCTTCCTTATGAACCTAATGCGTTAGAGCCGCATATCAGTGCTCATACATTTAGCTTTCATTACAGCAAGCATCATCAAGCTTACGTAACCAATCTCAATAAACTGGTTGATGGAACAGACCTTGCGACTAAATCCTTGGAAGAAGTGATTCACATCAGCGCCAAAGATACCACTAAACAAGGTATTTTCAATAATGCGGCTCAAGTATGGAACCACACATTTTACTGGCATTCGATGAAACCAAATGGCGGCGGCAAACCAAGTGGTGACCTGGCTAAACGCATCGACAGTGATTTAGGCGGATTTGATACATTTGCTGAAGATTTTAAAAATGCAGCAACCACCCAATTCGGCAGCGGCTGGGCATGGCTGGTGGTTGAAAACGGCAAACTTAAAGTAACCAAAACCGGTAACGCAGATACACCGCTTGTTCATAATCAAATACCACTTCTGACCATTGATGTGTGGGAACATGCGTATTATCTAGACTTCCAAAATCGTCGTCCTGATTATATCAGCACCTTCTTAAATCATTTAGCTAATTGGGATTTTGCAGCAGAACAGCTGCAAAAAGCCTAAGCTTAACATTCTGTCTTCCCCTCCTCTTTAGACTCTGTATATAGTCTGAGGAGGGGAACAACGCTCTCTATGAATCTTGGACGCCCTCCGCCAACGCAAAGGCGCCTCTAAAATTGCTGATATTCCTCCCGTGGTACTGGAAGCCCTTAATTGTGGCCTTATTGAAACCAAAACATTGGTCGAATGGTTAGCCATTCATACCGAAATACTCGCTACGCATGTAGCACAACAACTACGTATGAATACCGATGAATGTACCTTGTTCATCCAGACGGCCAGACAGGTTCTGGATAAAGGTGTCACGCAGCGGCAAAAGCAAATGGGGCAAGCATTAGCGGTAATTCTTCAGAAAAATCCTGCCCTTTCTATTCCACTCAAACAACACCCCTCCGACATGGTCCGCAGCTGGCATGCCTATGCAGTGGCACATCTACACGGTCACAATTTAGACGTACTCCTAGATGAATTGCAACACTTTGCTGCCGACCCATCCATGTCTACCCGTGAATGCACCTGGGATGCGTGGCGGCCTTATCTAGCCAGAAATATAGATAAAGGGATAGATTTATTAATGCCATGGGTTGTGCACGAACATGACGCTATCCGCCGCTGTGCCATTGAAGGAACACGCCCACGGGGGGTATGGACATGCCACCTCCCTGAGCTAAAACTCGCCCCTGAAAAAGCATTGCCCTTATTAGAAAAAGTAAAAACAGATCCAAGCCGTTACGTACAAAATGCTGTCGCCAACTGGCTTAATGATGCGTCTAAAGATCATCCTGTCTGGGTGATGGAAGTCACCAGCCGTTGGCAGCAAGAAAATGACTGCACTGCCAGTCGCTACATTATAAAACGCTCTCGCCGCACAATTCAAAAGAATTCTCAACAATAGCAACACGGTATCCCTGTCTCCCCTCGGAGGATAGCTATCTACAGATCACATGAACACATTGAATCATGACGCTGACGCTACAGAGGCCAGAGATGACAGAATGTGTGATGAACGATATAAACCATAACAAACTCCGTCATCCTTGATTTTTTTGGCATGAAGAGCCATAGGCTAGCTTGTCAAAAAAATTCGGGGAACCCGCATAATACTTATTGTTCGGCCAGTACACTTCATTATTCATCTAACCGCAACGTCGGTTTATTGAAGGGAAAGCCCAAAACCAGATAGTGCAAAGATATAAAAGGTTTTGTAAAAAAAAACCGCATCCCCAGCCCAAAAGGCTTGAGGATGCGGAACTTTATAAAGGAAGCCTAGATATCTTAGATATCCGCGTAATATTTTTTCTCATCTAGCAATTTCTCAGAACGATCGACCAATAAGGTTACCGTTGAGTCGCCAGTGATGTTGATGGTGGTACGCACCATGTCTAAAACACGGTCAACACCCAGGATGATACCAATACCTTCGATAGGAATACCAACCGATGACAACACCATACCCATAAAGATAATCGAACCGCTAGGGATACCGGCAGCGCCGATTGATCCAAGCGTACAGGTGATAATCAACAACAGATATTGATGAAGCTGCAGGTCAATACCCATCATTTGCGAAAAGAACACAGCACAAATACCTAAGTAAATAGCCGTTCCATCCATATTGATGCACGCACCCAAAGGCATGACAAAGTTGGTGCTTCTTTCAGACACACCCAAACGCTCCTGCAATTCACGCATTGCGGTGGTTAAGGTTGCTTTACTGCTGCTGGTTGCAAACGCCATTGATTGGGTAGGCAGCATTTTTCTGTAGAAGACAGAAGGAGACAATCTGCCAAATACCATGATTAACACGCCAAACAATATATATTGAATTGAGCAGGCAATCAACACGGCAGCCACTAACAATACCAGCGATTTAATTGCATCAACACCAAGTGTTCCAATCATCCACGCCATAAAGCAAAACACAGCGATCGGTGCAAGTTTCACGATATATTCAATCATTTTAAACATGATCTGGGCAGTTTCTTGAATGAGCGCACGAACTTTTGCCACTTTCTCACCAAGGATATTCATCACAATACCCATAAACACCGTAAAGAAGATCACGTGTATTGCATTACTTTCGGTCATTGAACCAAAAATATTGTGCGGTACCAAACCCAAGAAAAATTCTTTGATGGATGGAGGAGCTGCCGCCACCACCGGCTTAGCCGATGAAAGTGATGTCAGCATATCACTTGGCAAACCAACGCCAGGTCTAACAATCAAGGCAACAACGATGCCAATCACTACAGCAAACATTGCGGTTGCCAGATAGATACTGATCGCTTTAATACCCACGCGGCTGGCGCTTTGAGGATCATCCATGCTGGTAATACCAGAAAGAAGCGCAAAGAAAATAAGCGGGATTAGAATCATTTTGATCAGATCGATGAAAATCGTACCTACGGTTTTTAAATCTTCAGCGATCTCTTTTTGATCTGTTTGTTTTAAAATAATCCCAACGATAATACCAAGTATCATACCTATCAGAACTTTTTGCCACATCTTCATAGGTCCACCATTTAATAAACATTAAACAACCAAGGGGCGATACCAATCGTCCCTTAATACCCGTCCTTAATACACAAGAAACCATGGCTTTGGCAACTTAATTTTTATACAGGCGCTTTATCAACCAGCAGAATAGCCACCACCAGCCTGCCCTCGGACATAAGGATATTATAGGTTCGGCAGGCCGAACCAGTCGTCATGACCTCCAACTGACAATTGAATTTTCTGGCTATTAATTCAACCATTCCCTTTGAAATGGATGCCTGTTTAGTGCCGGTTCCTATCAACAGTATTTCAAGATGGCCTTGATACGATTGAAGCAGATTTTCGATATCTTCCG
This sequence comes from Alphaproteobacteria bacterium, assembly GCA_016722515.1. Classification (NCBI taxonomy): domain Bacteria; kingdom Pseudomonadati; phylum Pseudomonadota; class Alphaproteobacteria; species Alphaproteobacteria bacterium. The sequence continues at coordinate 517,537 of JADKJE010000002.1, read as the reverse complement.
ATGTTAATGCACTTGCTTCATGAAACGATATGGCTCTGCACTCACCCTCGGCAATTAAAATGGAACCTTCGTTTAATGTTCCATTAATCATAAAGCCAGTCGTTGAATAACCATTAATCACATGGGCATGTTGTGGTACGTAAGGGGTGATATCCATAAGAATCCTATTTTTGCCATCGTACCAGCCATCTGTTTTTTGTAAAGCCCTTGACGCACATCATCCATGCGGTTAAGTTCGATTGCATCTAACACAGACCTTAAAAGGGGAAAACATGGAACGCACCGCTTTATTTGAAGCCCACCAGCAAGCACACGCCAAACTCGTTGAATTCGCAGGCTATGAAATGCCCATTCACTATCCCGATGGTATTTTAAAAGAACATCAATGGGTGCGCAGCCATGTCGGGCTATTTGATGTGTCACACATGGGCCAAGCGTGGCTTTCTGGCAAAACAAGCACCGAATTCCTTGAAAAAATAACGCCTTCTAATTTTCAGAAACTCCCTGCACTCAAAGCAAAATACACCGTCCTCACCAACGACCAAGGCGGTATCATCGACGACCTCATCATCACCCGTGTTGATACTGAGAATTTTTATATTGTCATTAATGCAGGCTGCAAACACAAAGACCTGGCCTGGCTGCAACAGAACCTGCCGGCTGATTGCACCCTTAAACCGCTAAATGACCGCTCACTTATTGCTATACAGGGACCACAGGCAGAAGATTTGCTGGCTACATTCTTCGATAATCCGGACCTTCGTCAACAAACCTACATGACTTTTAATCAGCTTACCTGGCAACAGCAAACCTTGTTTATCACCCGTACTGGTTATACCGGCGAAGATGGTTTTGAAATCAGCGTACCCAACACGATCGCCTCTTCACTCTGGACACAATTACTCAAAGACGAACGCGCAAAACCCATCGGTCTTGGTGCACGCGACAGTTTGCGTCTGGAGATGGGCTATCCTTTGTATGGGCATGATATCGACGATACCACCAGCCCTATCGAAGCAGGATTATCCTGGATTGTCTCAAAACAGGCATTGCATTGTTTTGGATCCAGCACCATCGCCGGCCAGCAAACTCAAGGAACCAAACGACTGCGCGTGGCGATTATCCTGAAAGATAAAGGCATCGCCCGTGAGGGATCCCCGATCCTGAGTAGCGAGCAAAAACCCATAGGGCTATTGACAAGCGGGGGCTTCTCTCCTACCCTGCAGGCCGGTATTGGCCAAGGCTATGTAGAGTCTTCTTTTAGCAATCCAGGAACACCTGTGTTTGTTGAAGTAAGAGGTCGTGCAATCCCCGCGGAAATTACCCAGTTCCCGTTTGTTGCTGCCAAAACCAAAAAAGCCGCTTAGCCCACCTGAATAACACACCATCATTAATGATCATAAGAGAATGAAGAGGAATCTATGTCTGAATCACACGTAAAACCAGGCCTTATCTATACCAAAGAACATGAATGGCTTGTGGTCGACGGCAATGTGGCCGTTGTGGGCATTACCGATTATGCGCAAGCCGCGCTTGGCGATTTGGTTTATGTTGATTTACCGGCTATTGGCAAACTCGCCGAAACCGGCAAAGATATCGCCGTGGTCGAATCATGCAAAGCAGCTAGTGATGTCTATTCACCCGTTGCCGGTAAAATTGTTGCTGTGAATGACGAGCTGAAAAACGCTCCTGAATTGATCAACCAGTCACCTTATGATCAAGGCTGGATTTTTAAAATTGAATTGAGCAATCCCGATGAAATTAAATCATTGCTCAGTGAACAACAATACCGCGACTTATTGGCAGCCGCCTAAGTAGCAGACATAACACCTTAGACCAACCCCAAAGAAGATGGGAATATTATGCGCTTTTTACCCTTAACCCCGGATGACCGCCAGGAGATGCTTTCAGCCATCGGTGTCAGTTCTGTTAACGAACTTTACCAGCATGTGCCATCCCACTGTTTACCAGAAGGTTTGTTTGATATTCCTCTGCATCAAGGCGAAATGGACATTGAACAGCAATTTCGCACCCTTGCCGCCAGTAACCGCACGGCACAGGATGGTCCATTTTTTTTGGGAGCTGGCTGCTATTATCACCATATCCCTGCTGCCGTTGACCACTTAATTCAACGCTCAGAATTTCTAACCTCTTACACTCCCTATCAGCCTGAAATATCGCAAGGCACGTTAGCGGTGGTGTTTCAGTTTCAAAGTATGATTGCCAATCTCACCGGCATGGAAGTAGCCAATGCCTCCATGTATGATGGCGCTACTTCTACCGCCGAAGCAGCCATGATGGCACGCCGCGTAACCGGCCGTTCGGGTATTTTGATCGGCAACAACCTGCATCCTCATTACGAAGAAACACTTGATACATATATTATGCACAGTGGCGGTGAACTCCATGCCAAAGAAGCAACCGATCAAACCGCATGTGTGATCATTCAATATCCGTCCTTCCACGGCACCATCGAAGACCTCAATTACTGGCGTAAAGTGTGTGACGAAACTGGCGCATTACTGGTCGTTGCCGTTACCGAAATTGTAGCTCTTGGATTATTACCCGCGCCTACGCAAGCCGATATCGTAGTCGGTGAAGCGCAAAGCATTGGTGTTGGCATGAATTTCGGTGGCCCGCATCTTGGCTTTTTTGCCTGCAATAAAAAACATATCCGCCAAATGCCTGGACGTTTATGCGGTGCAACCACCGATGCCGATGGAAAACGCTCGTTTGTTCTGACCTTAAGCGTACGCGAACAACATATTCGCCGTGAAAAAGCGACTTCCAATATCTGCACCAACCAGGGATTATGCGCTACAGCTTTCACCATCCATCTTTCACTCTTGGGTGAAAAAGGATTCAAGCATCTGGCTCGACTTAATCACGAACGCGCCTGCCAGTTGGCAGATCTATTGGCACAGGTTCCTGGTGTTACTGTACTAAACGATACGTTCTTTAATGAGTTCGTTATCAGCCTTCCTGGTGATTCTGCCATCATCTCACAACAATTGTTAGAGATGGGCGTGATCGCCGGTTATCCGCTTCCTGATAATCAGTTGCTGGTTGCGGCCACCGAAATGACATCCACACACGATATGGCTACCTTTGTCGCCGCTTTAAAGGAGGTGCTGTAATATGAACCCCACGTTAGAAAACACATTAGACACAAACATAACCGCCCATACTCAGGCTTCATCCACCTTTGTACCCACTGCCTGCGGCTTGCTACCAGAAGAGCCCCTCTTGATCGAGCAAAGCAAAGAGGGCCGTTGTGGAGTTGATTTGCCTGCCCTTAAAGGTACAGCTTCACGCACTGGCGTTGCCCAGCGTGAAACCATCGGCTTACCACAAGTAAGTGAGCAACAGGCCATTCGCCATTTCGTACGCTTGTCGCAACGTAATTATTCTATTGATGCCGGATTCTACCCGCTAGGTTCGTGCACCATGAAACACAATCCACGTCAGAATGAAAAATTTGCGCGTTTTCCAGGTTTTGCCTTAGCGCACCCACTGCAACCTGAAAGCACGATTCAAGGCGCCTTAGCCTTGATGTATGAATTGCAGCAATGCCTAGCCACCATCACCGGACTACCAGGGGTATCGCTAGCTCCAGCAGCTGGCGCTCATGGAGAAATGGCCGGTATCATGGTCATCCGCTCTGCTCACGTTGCCAAGGGCCGTGCCCGTAAAACCGTATTAATCCCAGACAGTGCCCACGGCACCAACCCGGCAACCGCCGCATTATGTGGATACGAAATCAAAACCATCGCCAGCACCAAACAAGGGTTTGTGGATGTCGAAGCTTTCAAAGCCCTGCTCAATGATGATGTGGCCGCGATGATGCTGACCAACCCAAGCACCGTTGGTTTATTCGATCCCAACATCTTGGAAATTTCGTCCCTGCTCCACCAAGCTGGTGCTTATTTTTACTGTGACGGCGCTAACTTCAACGCCATCGTTGGTAAAGTTCGCCCTGCCGATTTTGGTGTGGATGTGATGCACATCAACCTCCACAAAACCTTTTCCACCCCTCATGGCGGTGGCGGCCCAGGCAGTGGCCCGATTGTGGTCACCGAAGAACTTGCTCCTTATCTTCCCATTCCGCAAGTGATCAAAAAAAATGACCGCTATCATCTGATTACCGAATCCAAAACCAGCATGGGCCGCGTAAAAGGCTTTAATGGCCAGTTTGGCATGTTTGTCCGTGCGTTGTCCTATGCACTGGCTCACGGGTCTGATGGCTTACGGCAGGCTGCGGAAGATGCAGTACTCAATGCCAATTATATTTTTGCAAGACTCAAAGACCTTTACCACGCGCCATTCGAAGGACCGTGTATGCACGAATGCCTGCTGACGGATAAAAACCAGAAAGCCCACGGCATCAGCACCATGGAAATCGCCAAAACGTTAATTGAGTTCGGCTACCACCCCATGACCGTCTTCTTCCCGTTAGTGGTTCAAGGCGCTATGCTGATTGAACCGACCGAAAGTGAAACCAAGGAAACGCTAGACCAATTCATCGACACCATGCGATGGATTGCGACCGAAATCAGCCAGGGACGCGGTGATGTTTTCAAAGAAAATCCACGCTCGACCCCACGCAGAAAACTGGATGAGGTTTCTGCAGCGAAATATCCGAAATTGACGTGGATGGATTTGGTTGGTTGACATAATACACACCGCACCAATAGCAGCTTTATCATAACCAGCAAACAGACTATCGCTTTGAATCATTGCCAATAGGATCTATCCTTGTATTCGTACCGCGGGGAGCAAGTCAGGAATATTATTCTTCCAATCGATCATTTTCGAACATCTTGCCCCTGATTTTTGCCTATTACCTTGTTATAATGCTCAGCTCCAGCGGTTCCATCAGGTTTTCCTCCATCAAATTTAATCCTGCTGATCTACTATCCCTCTAAAACTTTCTATCAGAATTTCTAATTTAGTTGGATCACCGGTAGCATCAAATACTTGATCTTTAATGATAAATGTGTACCAGTCTGTTTCAGAGGTTTCATAGGTCTGGCGGTTAATGCTCAAATTTTCAAGCTTTGTGTCTGTCAGTTCAATCTTAACTCTCCAACCTGGGTTATCTAAGGTACTTATTGTTACACCATACATATGCTCCCAATCTCCATTGCAGTGAGAAGCGTACCACGACATTAACCAATTCAGAGTCTTATTAGATTCCATATGTTCAATTTTCTTATCGCTATTATTTCCATCGAATAACTCCTTAAACTTTAATAAAAGCAATTCTAACTTTAGAGAATCTCCTGACGCTTTATAAAGATTATCGTTTATTTTATAACCATACCAATCTTGCTTGGTTTCAATTAAGCTAGGTACAGGTGTTAACTTTCCGTCTTTAAAATAGTATAGAACATCCTCCTCTATCGAGTTATCATGTAGTTCTGTATCGATAGTTACCCCTTCTAATGTGGTGCCTAATAAATTTATCGTAATGTACCAACCAGGATTATCAACCGTATAAATATCTATAATATTTCCATATCTGTAATCTCTATTACAATGAGACTCATACCAGTACATTAACCATTTCAGAATATTATCTACTTTCATTATATTGCCTTTTATCATTTATTTAAAACGAGTATTATTTGGCCGTTCGTTCGCATTAGGCTTCCTGACTCCACCAGGTATTGTTTTTCCTTGCATATGTGGAGTTGGTATAGGTTTCTCTGTTATTTTATTAGTATGCGGCGCTCCCATGCTGCCATCAGGCTTTCCCCCATCAAATTTAATCCTGCTGATCTACTATTCTTTTAAAATTTTCTATCAGAATCTCTAACTTACTTGGATCTCCAGCTGCATCGAATTTTTTATCTTTAATAATAAAGGTATACCAGTCTGTTTCGGAGATTTCATAAGATTCGCGTTCAATATTTAGATTTTCTAGCTTTGTTCCCACTAATTCCACTTGAAGCCTCCAGCCAGGATTATCAACTGTGTATAACTTTTGTCGGAGGAATTTGAGTCCCACCTGGAAAATTTGGCTTGCGGAGACCAGCAAAAATTCTTCTATATTTTTCATACTTCATTTCCAATCAAATGTGAATTTCCATTCGATTGCCTGCAGTGCTTCCTCAGATAAATCTGGGTGGATTTCCTGCACATGTGCACGTGCAATTTTTCCAGCGGATTCTAATGTGTTCTTCGACCAATCAACATTGATTCTTCCGACTTCTTCAAATACTATTTTGATTGAATATAAGAGTCTTTCTCCTTCGGCAGGACCAAATTCTTCAATAATTTTTATGCTATTTCTAGTGGGTGAGGATGATATTCCATAGCCAATAAATATTATTAATGCTCTACTAAGATCATTGAGGTGGTCGTGCATATTAATTCTTACCTTCTAAAAATTACCGATTCTAAACCTGTTGAAGGATCAACCTTAATAATATCAGTCACTTTTGGATTCACTTGTAATGCTGGAAATTCGACCGTCTCCCAAATATTTCCCGGTCTTAACGTATCACCAATTACAGCTCTAACGGTTCCACTCGCACCTTGTGCATAGGCTAAAGAAGCATTTTCCCAGGCTTGTACTGATAAAGGGTTGCTTGCATTCCAAGGTGGGATTCGATTCCATTTACTGATATAAATTGTTCTAAAGTAGTTCCTCCATTAGCCAAAGCAAAATCTCCCGCTAGCTCCACGCCTCCAATTCCATTTGTTTTTCCTGACCAAAATAAAGCTCCATCTATTTCTGTTGTATATGATAACCCATCAAAAGCTGGATCAAGGAGTGTTCCAGCCAAAGGTGATCCAGATATTTCAGCACCTAACCCTATATCAACACCAGCACCAGTACCCGACTTCAAGACTAAACTATCCGTCGCTGTCGCTGCACTTGCTACAGCCTTTTCCGGTGCAAATACTGGACCAAGATAAACTGCTCCAAAACCAATAATAGCACGCAATTGATCTGGCGTAAATTGATCATAAAGCCAGTTACCCGCTGCGTCTCTTTTAGCTCCCACATACGTATACAACGTATCAATCTGCTCATCACCCAAAGCATTTCTTAATCCAGCATCCATTTTCTCAACGGTGAAGTTTGCTCCTTTCTTTGCAACACCTCCGAGAGAAACTAAGGCATCTTTCATCCATTTCGGAGTAATCTCAACGAGATACCCATTCACCAATTCATTGCCTTCATTCATCCCTTTGCCAACACTATCAAGGAACTCACCTGCAAAGGTGCTTTTCGACAACAGCAAGTTGAAATTAATTGCCTGAATCTGGATACTAAGGCTACCGCTCTTGTTCTTCTAGGATCGCATGTACATCAAAGGTACATACCAAATCTCCACGGGACACCCAAATCGAATTTTCTCAATCAATAACATATTGATTTATAATGATCTAAAATTTCAAATCTCAGTAGCCGACGAAAACAAGAGGAATATTATTCTTCCAATCGATCATTTTCGAACATCTTGCCCCTGATTTTTGCCTATTACTTTGTTATAATGCTCAGCTCCAGCGGTTCCATCAGGTTTTCCTCCATCAAATTTAATCTTGCTGATCTACTATCCCTCTAAAACTTTCTATCAGAATTTCTAATTTAGTTGGATCACCAGTAGCATCAACTACTTGATCTTTAATGATAAATGTGTACCAGTCTGTTTCTGAGGTTTCATAGGTCTGGCGGTCAAGAGTTAAATTTTCTAAATTCGTGCCAACAAGATCAATTTTGACTCTCCAACCTGGGTTATCTATAGTACTAATTTTAATCTGATTTTCATGCTCCCAATCTCCATTGCAGTGAGAAGCATACCAAGACATTAACCAATTCAGAGTCTTATTAGATTCCATATGTTCAATTTTCTTATCGCTATTATTTCCATCGAATAACTCCTTAAACTTTAATAAAAGCAATTCTAACTTCAAATAATCGCCAGATGCGTTATAAAAATTATTTTTTACACCACAAAAGAACCAATCTTGTTTGGTTTCAACTAGGCTAGGTGTTGGCATTATCTTTTTTTATCATTTTATTTCTCTCGTTATTATTTAACGATTAAAACGATTATTATTAGGAAGTTCATTTTTATAAGGAGAACGGACACCGCCTGTGACCCCACTTAATGCGCCGATACCATAATTACTTCTAAGAGCAGTAGCATAACCACACCCGAGCGCAGCATGGGCTAATAATTGGGAAAACGTCAAATTTCATTATTATGATGCTCTGAGATGCAAGGTTCTTCATAAATAATGACTCCACGCTGCTCAAGCTCTTCTAAATAAGTCTTTACTGAAATAAATGAAGTATTGGGCGGAACATCAACCACAGTTATATGCTTATATTTATTTCCAGATTCCGTTTTACATCCTAGCCGAACTAATGACTCACATATTTCTGCGAAAGATTCCTCCTTCTCAAAATAAATTCGAAAAGTGCTATGATTCTCAGTGTCAATAATTTTTTGTGCAACTAATTCTTCGTTAATTACTTCAACCTTAACGGTGTCATTATATGCAAGAAATGGCACAAAAAACGGTATATTATCTATTTTGTATAATTCTGGTGCCACTTCATATGCCCATAAAGTTTCAACTGATGTCGGTGGCCACCCACCTTCATCAACCTCTAGATTAAACAATACCTTAACCAATTTTTTATCCATATTATTTCTGTTGCTTTACTAGCCCTTTAAAACTTTCGATCATAATTTCTAATTTAGTCGGATCTCCAGCGGCATCGAATTTTTTGTCTTTAATAATATAGGTGTACCAGTCTGTTTCAGAGGGTTCAAAAGTTTTGCGGTCAATACTTAGATTTTCTAAGTTCGTATCAACAAGATCAATTTGAAGTCTCCAGCCTGGATTATCTAACGTACTAATTTTAATCTGATTTTCATGTTCCCAATCTCCATTGCAGTGAGAAGCATACCACGACATTAACCAATTGAGAGATTGACTAGGTTCTATATGTTCACTTTCCTTTTTATTCTTTCTATCGAATAACTCACAAAATCTTAATAAGAGAAATTCTAATTTCAAGGAATCTCCAGATGCTCTATAAACATTATTTTTTATACCATAAAAGAACCAATCTTGTTTGGTTTCAATTAGACTAGGGACAGGAGTTAGCTGCCCATCTTTAAAATAGTAGAGAACATCCTCTTCTATAGAATTATCTTGTTTTTCCCCATCGACATTTATCCCTTCCAATGAGGTGCCTAATAAATTTATCGTAATGAACCAGCCAGGATTATCTACCGTATCTATATATATTCTAATGGTTTCTTCGCTTTTAGAAAAACAATTGAATTGATACCATTCTATAAGCCATGTCAAAATATTAGGTGCTTCATTTTCAATTATCAGTGGTTTTTTTATCATCCGCATGCTCTTCTACTAATTTCCTAAACATATTCACTAGAAAAAGCAATCTGGAAGGATCTGCTCTACCTTTAAATAAATTGTTTTCTATTTTTATATAAAACCAATCCGTTTCCGACGTATTAAGATCAGACAACTCATAAGTTACTCCATCTAAACAAGTTTGCCTTAAATCAATATCAACTCTCCATCCTGGATTACTTAATGTTCCAATACTAATACTGTGTTCATGTTCCCAATCTCCATTAAAGTGGGATTGATACCATTTCATGAGCCATTCTAATCCACTATCCGTTTTCATTAAATCCCCTATCATTTAAAGCGAGTATTATTAGGTATTTCATTTTGATTAGGAGGTCTTACTCCACCAGTGATGGTTTTTCCTTGTACGTGTGGGGTAGGCATAGGTTTCGCTGTTATTTTATTAGTATGCGGCGCTCCCATGCTTCCATCAGGTTCTCCACCATCAAATTTAATTCTGCTGATCTACTATCCCTCTAAAACTTTCTATCAGAATCTCTAATTTAGTTGGATCACCGGTAGCATCAAATACTTGATCTTTAATGATAAATGTGTACCAGTCTGTTTCTGAGGTTTCATAGGTCTGGCGGTTAATGCTCAAATTTTCAAGCTTTGTGTCTGTCAGTTCAATCTTAACTCTCCAACCTGGGTTATCTAAGGTACTTATTATGACACCATACATATGCTCCCAATCTCCATTGCAGTGAGAAGCATACCACGACATTAACCAATTGAGGGATTGACTAGGTTCCATATGTTCAATTTTCTCATTGCTATTCTTTCTATCGAATAACTCACAAAAGCTTAATAAGAGAAATTCTAACTTCAAAGAATCTCCAGATGCATTATAAAAATTATTTTTTATACCATAAAAGAACCAATCTTGTTTGGTTTCAATTAGGCTAGGTACAGGAGTTAACTGCCCATCTTTAAAATAGTATAGAACATCCTCCTCTATCGAGTTATCTTGTCGTTCTGTGTCAATATTTACCCCTTCTAATGTGGTGCCTAATAAATTTATCGTAATGAACCACCCAGGATTATCTACCGTATCTATAAATATTCTAGTGGTTTCTTCGCTTTTAGAAAAACAATTGAATTGATACCATTCTATAAGCCATGTCAAAATATTATTTGTTCTCATTGCAGCGCCTTATAATTTAATTAAAACGGGAATTATTTGGTAGTTCATTAGCATTAGGCTTCCTGACTCCACCAGGTATTGTTTTTCCTTGCATATGTGGGGTAGGTATGCGTTCCTCTGTTATTTTATTAGTATGCGGCTTTCCCTGACTTCCATCAGGTTTTCCACCATCAAATTTAATGATTGGATTAGAATGTCCCGTTTTCGTTTTTTCATAGGTTGTATATTGATACACGTTTTTATCCTTATCATATTTAAATGAAGAATAAGGCCCTTCTGGTTTAGATTCCTGATTATTAATGTCCGGTTTAACATCTTTTACAGAATTGCCGACTGATTCATTTACTTTCTTAGCTCCATTTACACTCGCTAAGACCTTATCACCGACACGAACAAGCCTAGTAGAGCCAGCTGGCAAAAACGGCACCGCCAGTGCAAGCGAATCAGACGCTAAATCATAATACCCCTCTTTAACAAGTCCATCATCATCAACAAAATACCCATACCCAATCTTAACACCATCCGCTGCTACGAACAAGCTATCCCAAATGGCATCCAAGGCATTATTTTCGGCAGCGTTACTGGCGATGCTTGAGCCAGAATTAATATTATCCGCATTGCCTCCCGCTACGAAAGCGGCGATGGCTCCGGCTACGGAAGCCAGTTGGGTGCCATTATTTTGGATAATATCCGTTTCTTCTTTGCTGATTCCGCTTTGCAATTCATAGCCTAAGTAGGCTTCGGCTATTAATTCGCCTGTAACCCCACTTAATGCGCCGATACCACAATTACTTCCAAGAGCCGTAGCATAACCACAGCCAAGTGCAGCATGGGCTAATGTGGGTGGCTTTTGATATATCACCCGCCTTATAAGCATCACCAATTTCATTGGCAGCGACAGCACCGATAGACATAACTATCGCACCAATAGCAGCTTATCATAACCAGCAAATAAACTATCGCCATTAATGGTATTTGTGACGGTCTGTTTGACTGCAGAGTCCACTAAGTTATAGCTAACTTCTGGTAACGTTTTGCCTGGAACATTACTCAGGTCAAAATGGTTGCTGATACCCCGGTGATGCCTGCGCTTACCACACTGATCGCTAATTGTTTTAAATTAGCCGACGATCCCATATCTTCAAGCGCACCAAGAATGTTGCCCTTATTATTGATCAATGCAATGCTGGCTTGCGTTACTAGAGTGCTGAAGGCGGCATTTGCCATAAGCCCTGATACGGAACTTCCTGCAGCACCAATCAAGGTAGCGCCCGTTCCACCCGTTGCCGCAGCGACCGCAATGGCAATCACCGCAGCGGCAGGTGCCGAAAGTCCGGTGGTTTTGTGGTACCATTCCTGATAAACGGGATCGACCTTTTCCCAGGCGACGTTATTTTGTTGCTGGAGTTGACCGAGCCATTCAAGACCGGGTTCTTGTTTGAGGCGGTCGACTGATTCGGTTAAGGTCTCACCGCTTTGGCCTTCATACTGCACGGCGAATGAATTCGCACTAAGGTTTACAGTACCGGCCTGAAGCTTGGTTTGCTTCACCGTTTCAATATGATGGCCTTGGTCAATCATGGTGGTCATGATGCCGTTATCTTTGGATGATTGGATGCTGAGATAATCGACATCCTTTTCTGCGCCAAATAAAAGTGTGTTGGCGCTGAGGTTGATCTCATCATTGGCTGTTAGATTGCTGCTTGCGATATACATGGTATCGGCAGCACTAGCGTTGATGGTGTGACCGGCTGTGAGGATGGAAGGCTTGTTGGTAAGCAGTTCCTTTTCTGCATGGATAAACGATCCACCCATGAAACCACCACCACCACTTTTTCCATCATAGACACTGTGATAATAATCGGCTGCGGAGGTGATGTTTAGGTTATTGGCATCCAGGTTCATATCATGACCAGCATCCAGCACACTGCCGCTGATGGTGATATTGCCACCACCATCTATGCTAGCGTTTGGAGACAACGCACTCAGGATAAGATCATTACCGGTAGAAAGCTGTGAGCCAATGCGCTGGATCGAATCACTGGTGGAAGTACTTTTATGGTATTTGCCTTCGGTGTGGCGGATCAAATCGACGGTGCCGATGATGATGTCGCCTCCTGTTGAGGTTAAGGTGGCGTTATGACCTGCGTTTAATATACCGCCTTGGAAAACGATATCCTTGTTTGCAGTTAGGGTGACATCATTCCCGGCGGTAATAGTGCCTTGATGTTGCAGGGTTTGGAAAGTGCTCTTGCCGTATTGGCTGTCGGTGATGAACGCGCTGTTGATGATGGTTTCTGCTGTCATCGATAGGTTATTGCCAGCTCCTAACGTTCCGCCTTCATTGACAACAGCACCGCTGGCGGTGATGACCATATTTTGTTTAGCACGGATGCTGCCTTGGTTGATGATGCTGGTGCCGTTGAAATTCACGTTATTGCCGGCAATCATCGAGCCATTGTTTGTGTTGGTGAAGGTTTGTACGGTGCTTTGGGCTAGATACAGATGTGGCACGAGAACTTGTTTACCGTTTACGGTTTCTTGCACTAACCAAATGATATCCTTGTTGAGCAGCGATAATTGTGAATCCGTGGGCGCAAGTCCTACGCTTAGATTTAAATCATCTTTGACCGACAGGGCATTGTCGTACAGGTGCTTCATCTGCGCGGTTTCATCGGTGAGGCCTGGAATGAGGAAACGGGTTCCTAAGGCCTTCAACATCTGATCGCGGATCAGATGTGTTTCAAAAAAGGCATCGCCCAGGATTAAGAGGTTTTGTTCTAACTGGTAGCCAAGCTGGGTGAGTAAATAATTGGATCCTACATAGTTATCGTTATTCACGAACGGAATGTTGGTTTGGATGAGGTAGGGAGAATTGGGATTGCTTGATGGACCAAATAATCCGCTCGCACTAATACCGGTGTTGGGCAGGACGCTTGAGATTTGATCGATCTCAGGATTAATCACGACTGCGCTTGTGGGCAGAGACGTGAGGTTATTGATGAGCGTGCCACCCGCAGTAAGATTACCTCCCGCTTCAATGGTGCTTGCGATATGGCCGGATTGAAAAGCGAGGTCAAATGTACCCATGGGTAGTACCACGCCACCAATATAATCATAATCACCGGTTAATGGATTATACAAATGCGGCAAACAGCCTGATGTGGTACAGGTGTAGCGGATGATGCTGTTGAGGCTCATGCCGGTATTGATGATATTCGTATCACCTAAATCTACATTGCCGCTGGCGCTGATGGCGCTGGTGCTTTGCTGTAATGTATCGCTATCGATGGTCAGGTTTTGGCCTGATATTATCTCTCCGGCTTTTTGGGTGAAGTTTTCAGATTCGGTAATGATTTGCCGTGCAACGCCTGGAGGAAGATTGGGATCGGCTTGCCAGCTGCTGTTATTATCCACCATGAATTTAATGCCGTCTTCATAGGGTGCGGCGTTGAATATCAGCCATTGATTGTCGCTGCCGGTATGCGCCAGCATATCATCATTGCCGTGGCCGTAGCGTATGTCGAAATAATCAGTATCGGCTGCGGTTTGGGTTATATTGGTTCCGCCTGCGCGTTCGTTGATGATGGTATCTGCTTTGAGTACCATGGAACCAGCAGATTCTATCAGGCCGCTTTGGTTATTAAGCAACACCATGCGACCGCCAGCAATCCCATCCAGTACTACGTTCCCTATGGTTGTGAGAATATAGGCTTGGTTATTGAGGAGCGTATTGCCGACATGGAGGGCTAGATTGTTAGTGGCATAGACTACGCCTTGGTTTGTGAGGTTGTTGGTCGCCTGAATATCCGCATCTTCATCGGAAGCGATCATGCCGGTAGTTTGATTGAGGATGTTATAGGCGCTGATGGAAAGGGTGGAAAGCGTTGAGAGTTCACCGCTATTGGTAAATAAGCCACCCACACTTAAATCCATATTACCGATAGAAGAAATAGTGGAGTTGTTATTGGTCCAATCGCCCAAAGCAGTTTGGTTCATTATTTCGGCAAGGATGGTGCTGGTATTGATGAGTGTGTCCGTTCCTGATTCCCAATCGATGGATTGTGCGCGCAGATCGCTGTTAGTAACGGTTAGCTTTTCTCGGCGAGCATATTTAACTCTGCTTCCAGACCGGTGGTGGATACATCATGAACGATAATATCTTTGCTGGCATTGATGGTGATGATGTTAGCGGTGGTATAAGCAAAACCAGTTTGTGCACCAGAGCCATCCACAGTAATGGAATCATCCGACTGCGCATTTACATTATCCTCAGCATAGAGATAGGTACCGCCTACATTCATCGCTCCATGTGCATGCAGATTTACCGATTGGCCTGCTATTTTACCGGTATGGGTGATAGAGCCGTTATTGCTGGTGATGTTCATTGCCGGTTGCGTGGGCAGTACCGGCATGCATAATCGCACCATCAGCGGTGATTTCTAAATCGCCATTATTGGCTTCCATGATGCCGCTTGTATTCACCCCCACCCCAGCTTCGGTGCTGATGAGGTGGATTTTCCGGCATACATGCCACCCAGTTCGGAAGAATCAACGGCTACCGTTGGCTTATCGGCAGATGAGCCTGGCAATAAGGTAATCCCCCGTGTGTTATAATCCACCTGGTTGCGACCGGCAATTACATGGATGCTGTCGCCACCATAAATGGCTGCGCGGATATCAGCAGCGCGCGATAGGATATCAAGGGCGCTGGTTTGGCTGGCATTTAAACCAGCACCTTCCACCGTCACGGTTCCTTTTTCAACGTTGATGTGGTCTAAGCCACCTCCAGCATTAAGTGATGGCGTACCGGTTGTTAGCGTCACTCGTGGTGTATGGATGAATCCACACCCGTTACAGCTAATCCCATTAGGATTAGCGACAACATACTCCGCTTGCGCACCCAATATCTCTGTCGGTCCTTGCAACGAGGAGCATTGGTTCCCGTTACTTCGTTGATGATCATGCGTGCTTCATTGCCAGTCGATAGGTGACCATTACCCACAACAATGCTACCAATCGTTGAAACTCCAGAGCTCGCAGAGTTATTAACAATCAACCCCTCACTGCCTACTTGTAATTCTCCAAGCTTGTTGTGGGAAACTCCCCCCGCATTGGGTGTAACAATATTTTCTACTGGTGTATGATTGAGCGATTCAGATACGGTAGGCTGGTTAGCAATCGGCGCTGTTATATCGGGTGTAATAATAGTTTGTGCATAGGCAAGAGAGCCAATCACAGGCTGAATTACCAGGATTACCGACAGCGTCATGACAAGAACATGATGCAGTTTCCTTAGCACATTTTCCCTCATAATTCCCATAGATATACCTGCAAAAATTGATCGCCGTTACGATAATGAAGGCGCTTGTATATACTGCATTAAACTATAAAACAAGCAGTAATTTCAATTTATGGTTGTGAACTTGTGATACTTGCTTTGGTGTAGCTATTGGGCAACACATGTAAAATTTCTTTTTAGGAATGTCTCTGCAATGGTAAGCGTCCGCTAAAGCCGGATCATCGGAATAATTTGGCTAGTCTATTCTTGGTATTAAACGAACAGGAGGCCCTAATATCTGGTTCAAACGAATCAAGGATTGATGATAAAATCCGAGAAAAAACCGGAAGAACACGTGGAAAAGCAGCAAGAATCTTCGAAGGAAATCAAAGTATTTAGCCATCCTATAAACCTCTACAAATATGCGCCCCCCCATTGAAACGTTGTCTAAAATATTCACCGCCATCAAAAGCTGCGAACAAAGACTTGCCGTCCACGCGTTAAACGTTTATTTTCACCCACTATTTATAAAACTATCATGGGGTTGATAAAACGATGAAAACAAGAGCTGCGATTGCGGTACAAGCAGGAAAACCATTGGAAATTGAACTGCTGGATCTCCAGGGACCCCAAGCTGGGGAAGTGTTAATTGAAATCATGGCCACCGGCGTGTGCCACACGGATGCTTTCACACTTTCAGGCGATGATCCTGAAGGGGCTTTCCCAGCCGTTCTAGGGCATGAAGGTGCTGGCATTGTGCGTGAGATTGGCGCAGGTGTCACTTCGGTTAAAGTAGGAGATCACGTCATTGCGCTCTACACACCTGAATGTCGTGAATGCGACTATTGCCTGCATCCCAAAACTAATTTATGCCAAAAAATTCGCAGCACTCAGGGCAAAGGGCTAATGCCAGATGGTACATCGCGTTTTTCACTCAGAGGCAAACCTGTCCTGCACTACATGGGCTGCTCAACATTTTCCAACTTCACTGTTTTGCCAGAAATTGCCGTTGCCAAGGTCCGCAGTGACGCACCCTTTGACAAAATTTGTTATATTGGATGCGGTGTAACAACCGGCATTGGTGCCGTTGTTTTTGATGCCAAAGTAGAGCCAGGATCAACCGTTGCTGTATTTGGCTTAGGTGGCATTGGGCTTAATGTGGTTCAAGGTGCACGAATGGTTGGGGCTACCCGCATTATCGGCATCGACATTAACGAAAACAGAAAAGAGCTGGCCACTCAGTTAGGCATGACCGATTTTATCAACCCCACCAAAGTTAACAACATCGTTGAAGCTATTATTGACCTGACCAACGGTGGCGTGGACTACTCCTTTGAATGTATTGGCAACGTGGATGTCATGCGACAGGCTCTGGAATGCTGTCATAAAGGCTGGGGCGAGAGCGTGATTATCGGCGTTGCAGGTGCAGGCAAAGAAATTTCTACCCGTCCATTTCAATTAGTCACAGGGCGTGTCTGGCGTGGCTCTGCATTTGGTGGCGCACGCGGTCGAACCGATGTGCCCAAAATTGTTGATTGGTACATGCAGGGCCGCATTGATATTGACAGCCTCATTACACATAAAATGCCGCTCGAAGAAATCAACACAGCATTTGACCTTATGCATAAAGGCATCTCCATCCGGAGTGTCGTGGAGTATTAAAATGCCCTGTGAAAAATCATTTACATGCCATGGTGGCACCGTTGGCTATTATACACACCAGAGCCAACAAACACGCACGGTAATGCGCTTTTCATTGTTCCTTCCCCCACAGGCTAAAGCACACTCTGTCCCCTATCTGCTATTTCTCTCTGGCCTGACATGCACAGAAGAAAATTTTACGACCAAAGCCTGTGCCTATCGTAAAGCCAGCGAGTTAGGCATGGCCATTCTAGTGCCTGATACCTCGCCACGCGGTGAAGATGTTGCAGACGATTCCGCCTATGATTTAGGCCAAGGTGCAGGCTTTTATATGGATGCAACACAAGCCCCATGGGCAACCCATTTTCGTATGGAAAGTTATCTGATCCATGAATTATTACCCCTGGTAGAAAACGAATTTCCATTGGATGCCAGACGAAAATATATATCAGGCCACTCTATGGGGGGCCATGGAGCGTTAACGCTCCATTTCAAATATCCCGATTTATTTACCTCATGCTCTGCATTCTCACCCATCGTTGCCCCCTCCCAAGTGCCGTGGGGCCAAAAAGCATTCAGCGCCTATCTGGGTGAAAAACAAAAGAGTGAGTGGAACAACCATGATGCCTGCGCACTTGCAAGGCAAGCAACGAACGCCCCACAAAAACCTCCGATCCTAATTGATCAAGGACTGAGCGACCCCTACTTAGAGAGCCAGCTCAAACCACATCTTTTTGAGGCTGCGTGCGCACAATCAGGACAACGACTGTCGCTGCGCCAACATGAAGGCTATGATCATAGTTATTTCTTTATTCAGAGCTTTATAGAGGATCATTTGGAGTGGCATCGGAAAGAAATATACTGATTTATTAAATACACCCCTTAATATTCCCGCTCAGTAACTTATTCTTGTTTTCTTAACCAAATCCCGATAACATTACCGTACGGGAACATCATCGCAGCCTTTATGAAACAAACACCAGAAACCATCGGCAGCATTATTAAAAAAGTCCGCAAAGCAACCGGCATTACCCAAAAGGATCTTGCCCTGACTTCCGGTACGGGCTTGCGCTTTATCATCGAGCTAGAGAAAGGAAAACCAACCTGTCAGCTCGGTAAAGCCCTTACCGTCATGCAAACCCTCGGGATCAAACTCGCTCTCTCCTCACCCATGCTCAATGAGAGCCAAAAGGACACTAAACAAGGATAACTATGGCCCGCACACTGGATGTTTATTTGAATCAAAATCTTGCCGGCTATCTTGTTCAAGACGATGAAGGACGATTGGTTTTTACCTATGCAACCCCCTATCTTGAAAGAGGTCTGTCTTTACCCCTTTCATATTCGTTGCCACTGCGAAAGGAGCCTTTCTCAAGTAAAGAATGCAGAGGATTTTTTTCCGGCATTTTACCAGAGGGCGATAAAAGGGAAATGGTCGCGCGCAATCTTGGCATTACAGCACGCAATGACTTTTCTATGTTAGATAAAATTGGCGGAGAATGTGCAGGAGCCATTTCATTCATGCGCTCTGGAGAACCGTTACCTGAGCATGATTATAAATACCGAACACTTTCTGATATTGAACTCGAAACCATCTTAAACGATTTACCCAGCCATCCGCTCATGGCAGGAGAAGATGGAATAAGGCTTTCTCTTGCAGGTGCACAAGATAAACTTCCCGTACATGTGGCAGGCAATCATGTCTCATTACCGCTTGGCAACGCTCAAAGCACTCATATTTTAAAACCTCAAAATACTCATTTTAAAGATCTTGTTTTCAATGAATTTGTGTGTATGCAACTTGCTGAAAGCATAGGGTTACCTACGGCAAAAACACAAACACGTCGCGTGGGAGACATTGATTATTTATTAGTTGAACGTTATGACCGCGAAGAAGCGCTTCTCCTTCCTCGTTTTCGCAAAAATTTGTTTATGATTAAATCGCGGAGCAACCGCCTTCATCAGGAAGATTTCTGTCAAGCGATGGGAATTGTTTCGGAAAATAAATATCAATGCGATGGTGGGCCATCATTGAAACAATGTTTTTCTCTATTGCGCAATGTGTCAACTTCTCCAGCGGTTGATCTTATAAAATTGTTAGATACGGTTATCTTCAATTATATTGTGGGTAACAATGATGCACATGGAAAAAATTTCTCCATCATCTATAATGAAGGTAGCCTTCTAACAGGAACCGAAGCACGGCTTGCCCCCTTATATGACATTCTATGTACAACTTATTACCCCCAACTCAGCAAGAAAATGGCGATGAAAATTGGTGGCGAATCTGTCGCAGAAAAAATATTTCCTCTGCATTTTGAAAAACTTGCAGAAGAGGTAGGCCTTGCTAAGCCATTAGTCAAAAAACGTGTCTATGAATTAGCCGGAATTGTTAGCGAAGGGCTTCAGAAAATAACCATCAATCATCCAACTGCCGAAGCAGTGATTCATATCATCCAAGAGCATACCAATCTCGTTATTAGTCGGTTCAAGGCGTAATTCTTTTAATCAACTGGGTGATTTCGCCACAACCCTTCATGTTACCGATCGGGATCAAATTCTCCATATTTCGTTAAAAACCGCAAAAAATTACCGTACGGGAATTTTTATCGTAATAAATTACGAACAAACCGCTCTTAATAAGATAGACATATCAGCTACTTATGCTAGGGTAGATGATGCATTTGGATAGGAATAGCCCCCAGGCCCTGTTAGTTTAATAACAAGAATATAACAGCCAAATTATTCCGATAAACCGGCTTTAGCAGACACTTACTATTTATCCTCTTCAAATAGGCATCAATCGGATAATTAAATATTTTAAAATGCGATAATATCTACCATCATCATGCCAATTAATACAATTTTAATCTTGAACCATCATTAAAATTCATCTAATATCTAAACTCGGTTATCCCATCCCTACCTTTTGAAAAAAGAAACACTTCATGCGCACCATGCATCGATTAGTTATCTATTTTTGCGTCACACTTACCGGATGCTATTCAAATAAAAACACCACTCCTCACAGTGAACCCAATTCCATCATCCCCCAAAATACTGCCTATTTAGGAACGGTCGGAACAACCGCCTATACTAACGACGGAATATGCCATGAATACCATTATTTCCTGCATAGAAAAATACTGACCTCTGATAACCCACCTAAACAAACCGAACCGAACTCATTTAAACATGTTGCACAAAAACCCACGTCTTCCTTCCCAATAGATGTGGATACATTATCCTACCCTTTCATCCAATGGGCGTTTGACCAAGGAAAAACACCAGAACCCGACTCAATCCGCCCGGAAGAAATAATCAATTATTTTGACTATAACTATCCGTTACCGCAGAGCGCTACGCAACCCTTTAAGCCCACCATAGCCATCTTCCCGACTCCGTGGAGTCCTCACACTCAATTACTCCATATTGGCATTCAAGGATATAACGGATCCAAACAGACCAAACCGCAAACCAATCTTATATTTCTAATTGATGTCTCCCGCCCTGGGCAAACGCCGGACACATTGCCATTATTTCTAAACGCGCTCAAAATACAGACCAATGCATTAGCACCAACAGACACTATCGGAATTATTGCCAATGATGGCACTAACAAAATCGTCTTGGAACCAACAGAAATGATGCAAAAGAATAAAATTCTGGAAGCATTGGATAAGCTTCATTCAGTCAATCTCACTTCTGGCGAAGACGAAATTAAAAATGCCTATAAATTTGCGCAGGAACATTTTGTTCAAGAAGGTATTAACCGTGTGATTTTGGTTACAAATAGAGCCAACTACATAAGCCCTTCAGATTTCGAGAAACTTAAGGAGTACATTAAAACAAAAGAACATTCAGATATTTCGTTTTCAATTCTCCGATTTGGAGTGGGCGATTATAACGATTATCTCATGCAACAGCTTACCCAGATTGGCCACGGTCGCACAATTTATATTAATAATACACAGGAAGCACAAAAAGCATTAGAAGAAGAAGCGCATCTGCGTTTATTTCCTATCGCACATGATGTTAATATCGAAATAGAATTCAACCCAAAACTCATCTCCCATTATCGACTTATTGGTTATGAAACATCGATACCATCATCTGAAATCCCATCGATCGAAAAAATAGAAAACAAAACGATCCACTCAGGACATCGCACGACAGCAATCTATGAAATTGTTCCAACAGGCATCAAAGAAAAACGTATCAATAGCTTACGGTCCACGGATACATATTCCGCTCAATCATCAATAAAACACGATGATGAATATGCTCGCCTTCATATGCGCTATAAACTCCCCAACCAAGAATACGATCAGTTACTCACATTTCCTATTACATTAATCCAATCATATAAACAACTTAAACAAGTACCCGCCAATATAAGATTTGCCGCATCTGTCGCTGCGTTTGCTCAGATGTTAAAAGGTGATAAACAGCTGAAGAATTATAATTTTAATAAGTTAGAAGCGTTAGCTAACCAAAGTGATGATCCAATTGGATACAAGCAAGAATTTCTGAATCTAGTTCGATTGGTAAAACTTAAATTTATTCCTAAACAAAGCGTGGAAAGAGAATTCCATTAAAATACACCTCTTCTCTGCATTATTTTTTCGAATAACAAATTAGCTCGATCAATCCCTACCTCCAACTTTAAGATTGCCCCCAACCCCACATTCTTATACATAAGATACAGCCCGCACCTCATCCGCTTCATCTCTTAGGAAAACCATCATGCGCATTTCCTTCCTCACTTCTGTTCTTACCACGCTCATCCTTTGCTTGCTGCTAGCCCAACCCAGCCAAGCAACCGTCCATAACCAACAACCCGCATCATACGATTTCCAGTTTAATCAGTGGATGAAATATTATTACGTCACTAACGATCCGTCCAAAATGGATGACTATTTACAGTGGCTGCAACAGACACAAATTCTGGAGAAAAATGCCGCCGCGCAAGCGCCCACCGCAGCATTTTTGTCGGTCATCTTTTCGCATAATGCCGACCAGGTAAAAACATGGGCACAGCGTGCTCAATCCTCAGGATTATCCGGTAAAACAAAGGAAACGTTGGAAAAGGCCTTATGGTTGTCGCATAACGAAAAAATCATTTCAGATGTCTTTAAAGATGCTCCTGAGTATTTAAATTCACCCCCCATTGACATGGAAAATCTAACGATCGTCCATGCCGAAGATCTGGATAAAACATGGAGTGCCTTTTTTGCCTCCGGCGATACGCACTACGTAAAGAAGATTATTTCGGTGCTTGCTGGTAACGCCCTTACTGGCAATAACACCATTGATGCCGCTATTCGCATAGCAGCAGAGCGTTCGTTGGAAAATAATATGTGGCAGCATGAAGTCGTGCGGCATTTTGTGTTTCAGGAAACCGCCGCTCGTTCTGGATTAGTTGAAGAAC
The DNA here is from genome assembly GCA_016722515.1 of Alphaproteobacteria bacterium. Lineage (NCBI taxonomy): Bacteria > Pseudomonadati > Pseudomonadota > Alphaproteobacteria > Alphaproteobacteria bacterium. The sequence goes on along the minus strand of JADKJE010000002.1, from coordinate 494,635 downwards.
GATTAAAAAACCTGACTGAGCGTTTCAAAAAAAACATGACTTCTTTTCCTAATAAAGATTGGGACTTTTCGGCCATGCTGGTGGTTACCGATGAAAAATCCCTGAAAGAATTTTCAAAGCCAGCCAATCAAGGATTAACGTTTAAAGAATTATCCACGTTAAAGATCGGCGATAATATTGTAATCAACTTTGTTTTTATGGGAATGGAACTCACCAATGATCTCATGGCCGATGTAACCTTTGATTTGAAAATCATCGCTCCTGATGGAAATGTGCTCAATAATACCGACATGAAAGACCTGGTTGCATTCAAGCAAAAAACACCAGTGCGCTTTAAAGTGTTCGACAATAAGAACTTCATCAAAATGCAGTTTGGCCCCGATAGCCAACCAGGTAAATACCGCATCATGGTCACAGCTAAAGACAATGTGGGTAAACGGCAAATACCACTGACGAAGGATATGGAGCTGGTTAAATAGAATAAATAAACAATTCCGCCAAGACTTGCTTTTGTCATTTTCAATATGATATTAATCTCCTTAGACTGGGAAAATAGTAACCCATCCTTATTCAACGCGTTTTCATTTACCCAAAATTAGCGATTTTCAGCCACACTACGCTATGGCACTGCCATCAAGGTGCTGCGGAGTATTGCTATGGCTGGATCTTTATTTAAACATGTTACTGTTATAGGCCTCGGAAAAGTAGGCTCCTTGGTTGCCACCTTGCTGCAACGCAGTGGGTTTGAAGTGGTTACGTTTGATCAGTCACCTTCGGCTATTGCCGGCATTACCCATCATCGAGGCTTTGTCAGCGATCACAAGAAAATGCACCAACTTTTATCACAAACCCAGGCGGTTGTGTCCTGCCTGCCTTATCACCTCAATCTTGAAATTGCCAAAAATGCGTATGAACTCGGCATTCATTATTTTGATTTAACCGAAGATGTCGAAACCACCCGCCAAATTCGTACCATGGCCAGAGACAGCAAAGGCGTCATGGCCCCTCAATGCGGGTTAGCCCCCGGATTCATCGCCATTGTCGGCGCCCATTTAACGCATGGGTTTGAATCCATCCGCTCGATTGAATTGCGCGTAGGCGCCCTGCCGCAAAACCCTAAAGGGATGATAGGCTATGCGTTCAACTGGTCGCCCGAAGGGGTGGTTAATGAGTATCTCAATGATTGCGAAGTCATCCGTGAAGGCAAAAACACCTTTATCCCAGCCATGCAGGATGTTGAAAACATCGTCATTCAGGGTGTTCAGCTGGAAGCATTTTCGACTTCTGGCGGATTAGGCACGATGTGCGAAACCTATCTGAACCAGGTTTCAGAGCTGAATTATAAAACTCTACGTTATCCTGGGCATTTCAAAACCATGGTCTGCTTCTTCCATGAATTGCGTTTAAAGAAAACCGCCGGCTAGCTGGAGAAATTTTAGTCAATGCTAAACCACCCGTGAATGACGATGTCGTTTATGTTCATGCCGCCACAGAAGGCTACCGCGATAAACAATTATTCCGCGAAGAATTTGTGCGCCGTTATTATCCGATTACCCTGGATGACAAAAGCTGGCGAGCCATTTCCTGGACAACTGCAGCATCGGTTGTAGCCGTCGTGGAACTCGTCAATCACGGATCGCTGCCCAGTAAAGGATTTATCAAGCAGGAAACCATCCCCTTTGATGCGTTCCTTAAAACCAAAGCCGGAGAACTTTATGCCACAGCACCGCTTGCATGATCTGTTGCAGCAGGCACTGAAGCAACTGAACCTCGATATCAGCACCTTCCATGGTTCACAAATCACCGTCGTATCACCGATTGATGGAGGCATTCTTGCGCGATTACGTGGTGACAATGCCAAATCGATAGAAGCCAACATTCAACAGGCCAAAAAAACGTTTGTTTCGTGGCGGCTAGTGCCGGCACCGCTGCGGGGCGAAGTCGTGCGTCACTATGGTAATATGTTACGCCAACACAAAGAAGCGCTGGCTACATTGGTTACATTAGAATCTGGAAAAATCAGGGAAGAAGCACGTGGCGAAGTGCAGGAAATGATTGATATCTGCGATTACGCGGCAGGCCTATCTCGTTCACTGCATGGGCTGACCCTACCTTCTGAACGCCAGCAGCACACACTACAGGAAAACTGGCATCCACTTGGTGTGGTTGGCATTATTTCAGCCTTTAATTTTCCTACAGCTGTTTGGGCGTGGAATGCAGCTCTTGCACTTGTTTGCGGCAATACAGTCGTGTGGAAACCTTCGCTTAAAACACCTTTGTCGGCACTAGCCTCCCAAGCCTTGTTGCAGCGCGCATATGAAGCTCTTAATAATCCAAACCTTCCTCCTTTCGTGGGTATTTCCGATGTCATTCTGGGCGATGTCGATGCAGCCAACCACCTTGCCAAAAGCCATGATATCGCCTTAGTTAGCGCCACAGGAAGTTGCAAAATGGGTTATTCGATCGGACAGATGGTTGCCGCCAGGCTAGGGCGATCACTGCTTGAACTAGGCGGTAATAATGGGGTGGTCATCACGCCCTCGGCCAATCTTGACATTGCCATGCCGTCACTTTTATTTGGCGCAGTCGGTACCGCCGGCCAACGCTGCACCACCATCCGTCGCGCCATCGTTCACCACTCAATTATCAACGACGTCACCGAGCAACTAAAACAATCTTATCAATCGATGATTACCCGTCATCTGGGCAATCCGCTGGATAATCATATCTTAATCGGCCCACTGATTGGCGAACACAGTTTTCTGCAGATGCAGCAAGCCCTTGCTGATGCGTCGACTCAGGGTGGAAAAATCTCGTTTGGGAAACGCCGACATGATTCAGATTTTGCCGGCGGTTATTATGTGGAGCCTGCTTTAGTGAATATGCCGAAGCAAACCGCTATCGTCACTCAAGAAACATTTGCACCGATACTCTACATCATGCCTTATCACGATTTAGAAGAAGCAGTCGCCATCCATAATGCCGTTCCACAAGGATTATCTTCTGCCATTTTCAGCCAGGATATCCATGAAATAGAATATTTCAAACATCACAGCGATTGCGGCATCGTTAATGTTAATATCGGCACCAGCGGTGCTGAGATAGGCGGAGCCTTCGGCGGCGAAAAAGAAACAGGCGGCGGACGCGAATCAGGATCTGATTCGTGGAAAGCCTATATGCGCAGGCAAACCTCAACAACATATTGGGGCGAAACAAAACCAGCCCTGGCACAAGGCATCCATTTTGATCCTTCATCTCCATCACAAGGAAGGAACCCATGACGGTCACAGCGTCTTCACCCACCTTTCCTGTTGCGCCGCCGACCGACCTTGGTCAATTTTTGTGGCATTTTATTCTTCGTCAAAAAACTGCTTTTTTCCTGCTGATGTTTTTTCATTGTGCCTGGGCTGTTGATCAAACGATTTTACCATTTGCTTTTAAAATGCTTACGGAACGGATGATTGCCTATAAGGGCGATTTTTCCGATGTGCTTTCTTATATCGGCTTCCCTTTATTTTTGGGGGCGAGCATCTGGCTTTATTCCGAATGCTGCTATCGCTGCTTTGATTATTTGCAGGCCATTACCTTTCCTAAATTCCAGGCACATATGCGCCTGGTGATGGTACAGTATGTACAGGGCCATTCATATTCGTATTTTGCCGACCATTTTGCCGGTAGTCTCGCTAATAAAATTAATGATCTGCCGCAAAGCGCGACCCGTATTTTGCAAACGATGTTAATCATTTTTATTCCGGCATCGCTTGCCTTGATGATCGCGCTTATCATTTTCTGCCTGCTCCATCCGCTGTTTGCTGCTATTTTATTTGTATGGGTCAGCCTTCATATTGGTATTGCCATACTCAATGCCCGCAAAGCTAACCATTTATCACGCATCCATTCTGAAAGCCGCAGCGTGTTAATCGGCAAGATTGTCGATAGCTTGGTGAATCATATCAATGTGCGCATTTTTGCCAGGCAAAAGCACGAACTCGACATTATCGACCAATACCAAACCGATGAACAGCATAAATATAAAGCAGCGATGATGGTCCTCTTTAAAATCCGCTTGTTGCAGGGCGTCACCTGTTTCGTGATGATTGGCGTGGGATTGATGTCGGTACTTATTTATTGCTGGAGCCATCAGATTATCTCCGTTAGCGATGTCGTCTATATTTTTTATACATCCTGGGGAATCACCGTTATGGCCTGGTATGCCGGCTCTGAACTTCCTTCTTTTTATAATGATTTAGGCACGTGCAAACAGGCGCTTTCGATTATGAAAGCCCAGCATAGCGTCATTGATCTAGCCGATGCCCAACCTTTGGTGGTTACCAAAGGAAAAATTGTGTTTGATAATGTCACCTTCCACTACCGCCGTAACAATAATTTATTCAATAATAAAACGGTAACACTCGAAGCCGGGCAGAAAGTTGGATTAGTTGGTTTTTCAGGCAGCGGCAAAACAACCTTCGTCAATTTGATCATGCGTTTCTTTGATATAGATGGTGGCCGGATTCTCATCGATGACCAGGATATTAAGCATATGACACTGGAATCGATTCGTCAGAATATTGCGCTTATTCCACAAAGCCCAAGCCTCTTCCATCGTTCTATTATGGATAATATCCGTTATGGCAAACTTGATGCTTCCGACCAAGACGTCATAGACGCCGCAAAACGTGCCCATTGCCATGAATTTGTCTCAGATATGGAAGATGGTTATGACACATTGGTAGGCGAGCGTGGCATGAAATGTTCTGAAGGGCAACGTCAGCGTATCGCCATTGCTAGAGCTTTCTTAAAAAATGCACCCATTCTTATTTTAGATGAGGCCACCAGCGCACTTGATTCAATGACTGAACATTATATTCAAGACAGTTTAAAAGAATTGATGGATAAACGCACAACATTAGTGATCGCACACCGATTATCAACGCTTGCTGATATGGATCGTATCCTTGTCTTCAAAGAAGGACAAATTATTGAAGATGGCAGCCATATGCAACTCATCTCCCAGCACGGGCATTATGCACTCATGTGGCATATGCAAGCCGGTGGGTTCCTTCCCGATGATCACTTGCTTAAACAAGCTGGTTGAGCCATAATGGTATGGTGGATGATCAGGGGAAATATTATGTTTAAACGATATGTATTACTATGCGTAAACATTATACTTTCCTCAGCAAACGCTTATGCCCAAAGCAAAATCTATACCCATCGCCCCTACCCATACCCATATTGTATGGATGATTGAAGCAGAAGCGCAGGCCAAATAACAAACAGAGAATGAGACAGAGCATTTTATGAGCATTTATAATACAACAAATCAATACGGCATTATTGCCAAGACATTTCACTGGGGAATGGCCCTACTGATTTTTGGCATGATAGGCATTGGCTTATGGATGGCCGATCTGCCCGATTCTCTTTTTAAATTACAGATTTATTTTTGGCATATATCCTTTGGTGTTCTAGTATTATTCCTTGTCTGTGCCAGACTCTTATGGAGATGGACCAACCCACGCCCCTTGCTGCCCACCACGTTAAAACAATGGCAGATTGATGCCGTGCATGTAGGACATACGCTCCTGTATTTCATGATGTTTTTAATGCCTCTCAGTGGCTGGTTGATGACATCAAGCGCCGGATTTGACGTTTCTTTTTTCAAATTATTTAATCTGCCTACCATATTAAAACCGCAAAAAGCCTTGTTTGAAATTTTTAGCACAATCCATGAAATAGGAGCCTTCGCATTAATCGGCCTCATTGCAGGCCATATTGGCGCAGCATTGCTTCATCATTTTTATTTCAAAGATACTATTTTAAGACGGATGCTCCCATGGCCAGACAAAAAACAATCCTAGCCCTCTTTTGCCTTTCGTGTATCATCGGCTTTTCACCATTTTGTTATGCCGCACGTCCTGCAGACAATGATGCCACCGTGTCTAAAGAGCCGCTGCCATCACCGGTCCATTTTGTGATCGAAAAAAAATCAAGTACGGTTGAGTTTGAAGCAAAGCAGCAGGATGTTCCCACGCGCGGCGTCTTCCCAGTAGAAGGAACCATTGATTTTGATCCCAATCAACCGGAAAAAAGTTCCATTCATGTTACGGTTCCCATCGCCGCTCTCAAGATCTCATTAAAAGACGCCAGAGATCTATTATTCAGCCCAGATTGGCTTGATCCAGAACGCTATCCGGTTGCCACGTTCCAGTCACAAACGATTGAGAAATTGAACGATACACATTTTATTGTGAATGGCCATTTAACGATCCGCAATAACGCCCTTCCAGTGAGATTTCAATTTACCCTGGATACCTTTAATCGTAACGTCGCTGATGCCCACACGCTTCTGAATATTAGCCGTTTGGAATATAATGTCGGCAAAGGTCAATGGCGCGACACGAAATCGATTGCCGAAAAAGTCCAACTCACCATCGTCATCCATGCCATAGGGCCAGGCGAACCCAGGCGTTTAAAAAATTGGTTTGGGTTAAAGAAACCCACGACTCACAAATAAAATAGTGACGTGGCCGATACCGTAGTTCTTAATAAAACACATAAGCAGGCTAACCATCATTAATTGGGCATCCCTAGATCACGGGCCAATTAACTGATCCATCCATTTTTGGAGAGTTACTTGATTCATTCACTAGAAAAATTATGAACTAATCCCCATCTCCAACTTTCAACGCAGCAATAAACGCACTCTGTGGAATTTCAACGTTACCCACATTACGCATCCGCTTTTTACCTTTTTTCTGTTTATCTAATAATTTACGTTTACGGCTAACGTCACCACCATAACATTTAGCAGTTACATCTTTACGCATGGCGCTGATGGTTTCGCGGGCGATCACCTTGCCGCCAATGGCCGCCTGCACGGCAATTTTAAACATCTGCCTTGGAATCAGGTCTTTTAAACGGTTGCATAATTCGCGGCCTCGGCCTTCGGCACGGCTGCGGTGAACAATGATCGACAACGCATCAACCGGTTCGGCATTCACTAAAATGGTGAGCTTAACCAAAGGACCTTCTTCGTAACCATCTAATTCCCAATCAAAACTAGCGTAACCACGTGAGCAGGATTTTAACCGGTCATGAAAATCATAGACCACTTCATTGAGAGGCATCCGGTAAATCAACATCGCCCGAACCCCCACATAGGTGAGTTCTTTTTGCACACCACGCTTGTCATTGCACAGTGATAATACAGCCCCCAGATAATCATCTGGTACGAAAATCGTTGCCAGGATCCACGGCTCCTCAATCATTTGAATTTGGATAGGATCTGGCATATCCGCAGGATTATGGATGCTCACCATCGTGCCATCGATCAAATGGACATTATACGCCACACTAGGGGCCGTGGTAATAAGATCAAGATCAAATTCTCTCTCTAACCTCTCTTGCACAATTTCTAAATGCAGCAATCCCAAAAAGCCACAACGGAAACCAAAGCCCAGCGCACCAGACGTTTCCTGCTCATACGAAAAACTAGCATCATTGAGATGGAGTTTGGCGAGGCTTTCTTTGAGTTTATCAAAATCGGAGGCATCTGCTGGATACAAGCTACAGAAAACCACAGGTTGACTCGCTTTAAATCCAGGAAGTGCTTGCGCACATTGGCGTTTTTCTTCGGTGATCGTATCACCCACATTACAGTCAGCCACTTGTTTGATCGAAGCGGTAAAAAATCCGACTTCACCCGGACGCAATTCACCAGTCATCACTTTTTTAGGAGTAAATACACCCACGCTGTCGATGGTGTGGATAGCGCCATTGGACATCATCACCACTTTCATCCCTTTGCGAAGCACACCGTCAATCACACGCACCAGAATAATGACACCCAGATACACATCATACCAGCTATCCACCAGCAATGCTTGCAGTGGCGCTTCTGCATCACCTTTGCGCGGCGCAGGTAAGCGGGTAATGATTGCCTCTAACACATCTTTAATACCAAGGCCAGTTTTGGCTGATATCAACACGGCATCCTGAGCAGGCAAACCAATCACATCTTCAATCTGCTGGATGACGCGGTCGCAATCAGCCGCAGGCAAATCAATTTTATTCAGTACAGGAACAATTTCATGATCATTTTCAATCGCAGAATACACATTCGCCAATGTTTGCGCTTCCACACCCTGGGTAGAATCAACCACCAGCAATGACCCTTCACACGCAGCCAGGCAACGGCTTACTTCATAAGCAAAGTCTACGTGGCCAGGCGTATCCATGAGGTTAAGGATATAGGTGTTGCCATCATCAGCCTGGTAGGTAAGACGAACGGTTTGCGCTTTAATGGTGATGCCACGCTCCTGCTCGATATCCATACTATCCAATACCTGCTGCGACATCTCACGTTTCTCAAGTCCGCCGCATTTTTCAATGATACGATCGGCCAGGGTCGATTTACCATGGTCAATATGGGCAATGATAGAGAAGTTCCGAATCTTACTAATATCGGTCATAGATTTCCTTTTATCCGCGTAATACGCCTTGGCACTGCTTGCTGACATTATCGATAATGAGCTGCGATACCTGGTTAATTTCTTGATCGGTTAATGTTTTATCTTTAGGAGTCAATGTAACCGAAAACGCCACTGACTTTTTGCCGGGTTCAATGCCTTTACCTTTGTACACATCAAAAATGGTTACCTGGGTAATTAATTGTTTTTCTGCACTGCGAACACTACGCAATAATTGTTCTGCCGAAATAGCGTCATCCAACATAAAGGCAAAATCGCGATCCACTTTTTGGAATTCCGACAACACCAGACGAGGTTTGGTTCTAGTTGCCTTTACTTTGGCTGCAGGAATATGATCGAGGATACATTCAAATGCCACCACTGCCATTGGTAAATCAAACGCATCACGGATGGCCGGATGAATTTCTCCAAAATAACCTAAAACTGCTTTACCCAGTTTAATGCAGCCGCTACGTCCAGGATGATACCAGCTTGGCGTGTCGGTCGTCACGGACAGATTTTCTGTAGGAATACCCGAAGCTTCAATCAATGCAAAAATATCGGCCTTGGCATCAAATACATCAACTATACGCGCACCTTGATGAGGCTGCTGCCGATCATGCTGGCCAGAACGTAAACCGGCCATCACGGATTGCTGTTTGGTTGCTTCAGCTAAAAACACCGGGCCACTTTCAAAAAGGGCAAGATCACTAAAGCCCCGATTATGGTTACGCTTCATCACATCGAGCATGTGCGGAATAATCGTTTGGCGCATCACATCTAAATCGGCGCTGATGGGATTACGTAAGGTTAATGCAGGTACAACAGGATGAAATTTCTGTGCTGTCTGTGACGACATGAACGACCAGCTTACCATTTCCATCATGCCCCGTGCCGCCAGTAAATGCCTTAACATCCAGTGACGATTTTGCTGTGGAGTAGCAACCGGTTGTGTCCGCTCGGCAATGCCTGGCAATAATGTTTCTTCGATATGATGATAGCCATAAATACGGCTCACTTCTTCAACGATGTCAGCCTCGCCGTCAATATCGGGACGCCAGGTAGGAACCTTCAGGCTCAGCGTGCCATTACCTTTATCGGTTACGACAAAACCCAACGCGTTGATAATACGCGCAATAACTTCAACCGATGCCCTTACTCCTCCTAAGGAGTAAACACGCTCCATGTTAAATTCAATTATTTTATCCCGTGACGGTGCTGTTCCTGCAATAACCAACTCACTGGCTTCACCACCGCAGAGCTCTAAAATCAATTGCGATGTTAAAGCAGCGGCATCCATCATAAAGACGGGATCAACATTGCGCTCGAAACGATAGCGCGAATCTGTATGAATTCCTAATTTACGGCCGCTGGTTGCCACATGCGCAGGATCAAAATAGGCAATCTCCAAAAAAGCCTCTGTGGTGTTTTCATCGCAACCACTGGCTTCACTGCCGATCACACCGCCAACAGCTTGAACATTGGCTTGGTCAGCAATGACCGTTAAACCGCCGGGAAGAATCGCTTCTTTATGCTGAAGGGTCGTTAGTTTTTCGCCTTCATTGGATAAACGCACATCGAGCTGCCCCTGTAATTTTTTAACATCATACACATGCAACGGACGATTATAGGTATAGGCGATATAATTGGTGATATCAACCAATGCCGATAATGGCTTAAGGCCAATGGCCTGCAACCGTTGTTGCATCCATAAAGGGCTTTGTTTGTTTGTTAGATGTCTAAAATACCGCCCGATAAAATAGGGGCAATGCGGATTATTCAAGGTCACGTTAACAGGTGAACTACCTTTGCCTGAAATCTCAGGAATACTCAATGTCTTAAGTGTCCCTAACCCTGCCGCAGCAAGATCACGTGCTATCCCATACACCCCCAGGCAATCGCCGCGATTGGGAGTAATGGCAACTTCAATGACCGGATCATTCAAACCGGCAAACGCAGCATAGGGCTGACCTACCTGTGCATGGGCAGGCAATTCCATGATCCCATCGCCGTCTTCGCCTAAACTCAATTCTGCAGCAGAACACAGCATACCATTGCTGTTAACCCCACGGATAGAAGAGGCTTTAATTTCTAATTTATTGGAGGGAATAATCGCACCAATAGGTGCCATCACCACTTTAATGCCAGCACGAGCATTGGGTGCCCCGCAGACAATCTGTAACGTTTCGTGCCCGTTAAACACGTTGCAGACGCGCAAACGTTCTGCCTGCGGATGTGGCTCGGCCTCTTTAATTTCAGCAATCATAAAGGGTGCCAACTGCGCACGGTCATCCAGTGACTCAACTTCTAAACCAACACGAGTCAGCATATCAGCTATGTCAGCCAGGGACGCATCCGTTTCTAAATAATCTTTTAACCACGATAAGGTGAATTTCATACGGTTAACCCCCTGATCATATCGGGAATAGAAAAACTCTCAAATCCATAATGCTGCAACCAGCGCACATCACCATCATAAAACGTGCGTAAGTCTGGAATGCCATATTTTAACATAGCCAACCGTTCAACACCCATACCTAAAGCAAATCCCTGATACTCATTCGGATCAAGTCCAACATTACGAAGCACATTGGAATGAACCATACCGCATCCCAGAATTTCCATAAAACGGTTACCCTGGCCAATCACAATCTGGCCATTATCGATTTTATAACCAATATCCACCTCAGCCGAAGGCTCGGTAAAAGGAAAGAAATTAGCGCGAAAGCGGGTTTCAATCTGATCAGTTTCAAAAAATTGTTTGAGAAACCGCACAATCGTGCCTTTTAAATGGCCCATATGGATATTGGGCTCAATTACCAGCGCTTCGATTTGATGGAACATCGGCGTGTGGGTTGCATCATAATCACTGCGATACGTACGTCCGGGAGCAATAAATCGAAAGGGCGGCTTACCCGCTTCCATGGTACGTATCTGCACCGATGACGTGTGAGTTCGAAGCACCAAGGGCGCGCCCTGCTCATCGCACCCATTGAGGTAAAACGTGTCTTGCATTTCACGTGCCGGATGGTTCGGAGGAATATTTAAAGCAGTAAAATTATGGAAGTCATCTTCGATGCTCGGGCCTTCAGCGACGGTAAAACCCATTTGTCCAAAAATAGCAGTAACTTCTTCGATCACCTGGGAGATGGGATGGATTTTGCCTCGGGTTTCAATCCGCGGCTGCAACGTTACATCTTCCCTTTCGCCAGCTAATTTGGCATTCAGGGCTTCCTGCTGCAGCATTAATTTTTTAGCATCCAATGCTTTGGTTGCTTCATCCTTCATGACATTGATTTTAGCACCGAACGCTTTGCGTTCTTCCGCAGGCAGCGAACCCACTTGCTTCATGAGGTCGGTAATTTTCCCATTTTTACCCAGATATTCTACCCTTACTTTTTCAAGGGCATCTAAGGTTGCAGCGCTGGCTGTGGCTGCTAAGGCTTCCTGAAGATGATTATCACTCATTGGCATCCCTATCGTTATGATCCTCAACACTATAATCGCACTAACGCTTTAGTGCTATCGAAATTATCACATGTTGCATACACAAAAGGCGCCCTAGGGCGCCTTTTGATTATTCTTTATTTCGAGGCTTACGCAGCGCGGGCAGACTTTGCTTGCTCAACGATCGCCTTGAAAGCTTCCGGCTGGGCAATAGCCATGTTAGACAACACTTTACGGTCTAACTGGATTCCTGCTTTATTCAAGCCATCAATGAACTGTGAGTAGGTAATTCCACACTCACGTACCGCTGCATTGATGCGAACAATCCACAAGCCACGGAAATCTGATTTTTTAGCCTTACGGTCGCGATATGCGTAACGTAATGCTTTTTCAACTTTATCCTGAGCTATTTTATAGCAATTCTTAGCACGGCCACGATAGCCTTTAGCCATTTTCAGAATTTTTTTGTGACGTACTTTTTTGGTGACACCGCGTTTAACACGAGACATAACATACTACCTTTTTAAATTAACCACCGTAAGGGAGGTATTGTTTGATTCTAGCTGCATCTGCATCAGCAACCAAAACAGTACCGCGAGCATTACGGATTACTTTCTGAGAACGCTTACGCATATTGTGGCGCTTATTCGCCTGGTTACGTTTTGCCTTACCAGAGCCAGTGAAGCTAAAACGCTTTTTAGCGCTGCTTTTTGATTTCATTTTGGCCATGACTTATCCTTTTCAAAATTCAAGACAGAAGGAACGTTTTACTACGAAGTGAACCCAATTGCAAGAGGGAAATCGCGAAATACTCCACTTTAGTATCAGAGGTTTAAACTATAGGCTCGTTTTAAACGCTAATCAACCCCATAAAATAAATTGAAAATAAATTGAAAATAAAGTAAGATTAGTTGATCTACATTGAGACTTATTATACTTTTATGACAATTTTAAAGTCACTCTTCAAGCCACATGACGACCATGAAAAAATTATGGAGCGGCTTGCCGAGTTCGAACACACCCTGACTCACCTTCGCCTTAAACTCCTTGGCTATCTGGAACATCAGCAGCGGCATACCGCCTTAGACAAAGAGGCACACGAAGAAGAACAAATTGCCCGCATTGTATACGAAGAATTCATCCATCGCCTCAAAGACGCTCAAGAACACATTGAATCCCTTACCAAAGAAATAGAGCAACAAGCCGAACATTTAGCCTTGGCGGCGGAGTCTATGTCTTATCTTACACCCCAGAACGAACTTCCATCTGCCTCCCATAGCCATGAGCAACCTCATTTTGTTGAACAACTCATCGCCAGCGGCTATCTCTCTCATCATCTTCTTCACCCTACACACGCAGCCACAGAACAAACCTTAGCAGGCTCCCACGAATCCCATAGCGCCCAATCACATTCTCCCGAGCTACACAAGCCAGAATCACACACATTCGAAGCAAACTCAACAGAGCACACCGCAAAAATGCCTGAACACCACCATGAGCATCAACACGAGACAACCCATCATCATGACCATCATGCTGTGGAACATTTACTCCATTCTCACGAAAACCAAAATGGTATTGCAGCCCATCACGAACACCATAAAGCCCATCATTTTGTTGATGACCTTTTAGCACATGGATACCAGCATCATGAGCACGGGGAACACGAGCATGTAAATCCCCTCATTAATTCGCCCGCTAAAGCCGCCAGAGAAAGCGCTTTCAGTAAAACCAACATGGTGACACATTAATCCTGTGCATAATTTCATATAACGGATGGATAGAGATGGATAAAGGCGGATTTATCGTTGTGCATCTACATAAAATTGAGGCGAATCATTGTTCGACTGCATGGAATGCAAGCAGTCAGGGGGTCGATTCCGCTTTGGCACCACCAAATTTCTGTTCAACTGTTTTTTTATTCGGCTACAGTAGGTTAAATGTTCACCTGCGTGAGCTTTCATTTATATGATATAGAACAGAGGATCTATCATGGATAGAGAAACCCAAGTCTAAGCCAATGTCAAAACCAACATTGCGTGCAAGAGCCAATAAAGTTAAGGACTTTAGGTGCAAAAACTTGATCGCAGTCATTGAGAATCCCGAGGATATCTGCAATATTGGGATTATCGAAAGCCTCAATTTAGGGACATCTTCTGGCATCGTATTGTATGAGATCACAAAGCAGCGGCGCATATTTCAGACCAATCTGAAAAAGAAGATTATGGCTAAAAAACTAAATGCACAGTGAAGCATTATTTTTCAAACATCCATACGATGCTTTTGCCTAGCTCGTTAGGATCAATCTCAACCAAGTCGTCTTGCGATGTTAGCAATTTTATTTTCCCATTTTACAGCTTATAATACCTAGCATGAGTAGAGAATTTTGCGAATACCTCATTGACCAGCTGTCTTCGTGGGCAAATGTTACTGTCCGATCGATGTTTGGCGGCTTTGGAGTTTATCGGTCTGGGCAGATATTTGGGATTGTTATTGACGATACGCTGTATTTAAAGACGGACGATACGAATCGCCCTGATTATGAAGCCGCCAGTTCTGAACCCTTTACCTATGAAGCAAAGGGAAAAAGACATAGCCTTTCCTACTGGATTGTACCTTCTGATGTTATGGATGACCAAGAGGCATTAGCCGATTGGGCAGAAAAGGCATACCAAGCTGGGTTACGGGCTCCCAAAAGTAAGCCTAAGAAGAAACCTAGGCGGTGATAGATTTATATCACCATTGTGGGTTAGCGACTGAAAATGAAAAAACACATTTGACTAACATGAAAATGCGCTGGTCATTTGATAGATGCGCTTCGCATCTATCTGGAAGCCTTTAAAAGTATGGGATATTTCCACTCTCAATGAGGTTTCAAGGAAATACAATAATTGAGGCTTCAAGGAAATACAATAATTTTTTATTGATTCTTAAGATAGCAAATATATAATATATCTATAGGTGGGGACGCCGTGAATGGCATCCCCTAGCAGCTTAAAGGGTCCTTAAAATTTTTACGATTTCAAGAATGACCGTCAAGACCGGCAAGGTTGCTTGTAACAACCTTGCCACTTTCTTGAGTATCGATTCTAACTTCATCAGATTTCTCCTTATAAGTGTTAAACCAATCCTGCAAGCAGGCAAGGTGTAAGGCAAGAACCTTATACCTATAGTCGTATCCTGCAATGCAGAATGACCAAGGGGCTTCCTTGGTTGGCGCAACGATATAATTGTAATTTATGAAAGTCAACTTAGCTTTGTAGTTGAAAATAAAAATAGTCTATGTCGCGCTCCCCGAAATCTGGACCACGGATTGTCAAAAAAACTCACATTAAAAAAACGCTGTGAATATCTTTTAACATGATAAAAGATCAGAACATATTACATCCCTGGCAGCTTCCATCGCCACATCTTTAGCGATAAACCCTTCGCCAATTTTTTTAACTAAAATAAACACCAATTTGCCCTGATCTACTTTTTTATCCTGCGCCATTGAGGTCATGATAGCATCCACATCCCATTCCCATTGAATATCTTTAAGGGATGTTGGCAAACCGATATCCTGCATGTGACGAATAAACCGTGTGGCCAGCGCTTCTTCGCAATAGCCTAAGCGTACTGACAGGGTAAACGCATGGGCCATCCCGATTGAAACCCCCTCACCATGCAGTAACACATTAGAATAACCCGAAACGGCTTCATAGGCATGGCCAAATGTGTGCCCCAGATTAAGCAATGCTCGAACATTACTTTCGCGCTCGTCTTTTGCTACGATCTCGGCCTTACATACACAGCTGTGTTTAATGGCATAACGCAACGCTTCGGGCTGACGATCGCGCAGCGCCTGTTTATGTTCATCCAGCCAATCAAAAAATTCGCCTTTGGCAATGGCCCCGTATTTAACCACTTCCGCATAGCCAGCCAGAAATTCACGCTGAGGTAACGTATTGAGCACATCGGTGTCAATCACGACCAGTTCCGGTTGATAGAACGTTCCCACCAGATTTTTGCCATGCCCGGTATTGATCCCGGTTTTTCCACCAACTGAGCTATCTACCTGCGATAACAAGGTGGTTGGAATCTGAATAAAAGGAACGCCACGCAATAAAATAGATGCCACAAAACCGGTTAAATCACCGACCACCCCACCGCCCAGTGCAATGATAGCCACCTTACGTTCGGGGCGTTGGTCCAATATCTCATTTAAAAGTGTTTCAACGGTGGAAAAACGTTTACTTTGTTCACCCGCTTCCACCACACAGGTATAAAAGGGTAATGACGCTTTTTTAAGTGACGCTTCCAATGTTGGCAAATGCAACGAGGCAACATTGGAATCGGTTATGATAAAGAAGGCCTGGAAGGCAACTTTGTCCTTCAGTATCGTTCCCATTTCCGGCAATAAACCATCACCAATCAATATGTCGTAACTTCTATCGTTTAAATCGACAGTAACGGTGTCTTTAACCAGGTTATTCTGCATGCTCACTTCCATTCATTTTAAAATAATCATCAAGTGCATCAAGGATACGTTTGACTACCGGCTCTGGGGTATCATCGTTACTTAACACGGTGATATCTGCCTCAGCATAGACAGGATAACGCTTTTCCATCAATGCAACCAATGTTTTTCGCTTATCTTCTACCTCCAGCAGCGGACGGTTATTTTTACGGGTTATGCGGTCGTAGATAATATCTAAATCTGCTTTCAACCATACCGAGATAGCCTTTTTCTTAATGATACCACGCAATTCGGGCTGGATAAATGCCCCTCCACCTGAGGCCAGCACATGGGGATCGGTCTCCAGCACGCTGTTAATCACCCGCTGCTCTATGGTACGAAAATAAGGCTCGCCTTTTTCAGCAAAAATTTCAGAAATGCTCATGCCTTCTTGTTCTTCAATCTCACTATCGGCATCGACAAACGACATCCGTAATTTGCGGGCAAGCGGCCGACCCACTACCGTTTTTCCAGCACCCATCAGCCCTACAAGCACGATTGGTTTTCTGATGTTCCTTAGCTGGTATAAACTCACATTATCTCCTGGTGGGTGGGCATCTGGTCAAAATCTGGATAAGGATTCTTACCAAATGCCGCTAGGCTTGTCATGCGTTATATGATAAAGTATTTGGAGAAATTAGTGAATCATTAAAGAAGGTAAGATTATGATATGGAAAATTGGATTGGTTGCTGTGTTGATCGGAATAGGCGCTTTGGCTTTTGTGCTCTCAAAAGAGGTTCCTGCCCCAACACAAGACATCGCCAAAACTCTGGATAGCAAAACCCTGATGAAGAATTAACGGATGCGGCATTGGTTCCTGGTATTAAGTCTTATGTTGGTAACGACTGCCTCGGCCTTTGCTGGACCCTCAGCCGGAGAGGAAAAAACGACGACCACCTCCCCCAGCCGCTTTGATGTTTTATTTGAAGGGCTGAAACGCGATGCACCCGTCGTGAATACAGGGTTGTCGGATATCCCACTTGATAATATCGGGCTCTATAAAAATGGACCTCAGCTTGACCATCTGTGGGCGGGGATGGATGAAGGCGATATCCAGGACGCATTGTCTCAACTTAAACCGCTTTCTGCTACCCCGCTTGTGCATAATCTCAAGGTTATGCTCCTGGTGAACAATATTGATTTGCCTGCCACCAACCGCACCGATCACGCTTTATTCATCTTGCGTATCCAACAGCTGATGCTGATGGGCGAGTTTGAGGATGCCCAGCAATTGCTTAAGCGCATTCCGAACTATCAAAACAATGTGATGCTGTCACAATTGCAAACGGAAATTTTGTTGCTGCAAACGCGCTACCGTGAAGCTTGTGAAATCATCGCCCAGCAATTTGAACATACACCGACACTCCCTTTCTGGCGTTTTGCCTCGCTGGCTTGCACGCTCAATAATAAAGACATGGATAAAGCACAGTTGGGTTATGGCCTTCTGGAAGAAGATCACTTATTGCCAGGCGGTGCCCTGGGTAACGTGCTGGAACAAGCTGTTTTTAACAAGAAAAAAGGCATCGTCCTGGATGCTGATTCCAGCAGAAGCCCTTTAGTACTGGCGTTTATTGGCCTTGGTAATATTCCGGTTAACGTCAGCCATCCCGAAACGTTTCCTCCAGCTGCCTTAATGTTGATTACGTCCACATTCACCGCAGATCCAAAAACAAAAATTACCGCCGGAGAATTATTATTAGGAACAGGCCATTACCCACCATCGTCCTTGTTGGCTCTTTATCAAGCACTCCCGAATCCAGCCCCAGCCAAAAAAGCAAAAAAACAACCAACGCTTGATGCCCTTAGCTTACGCAGCCAATATGCCAAACGTCTTGCAGAATCATTGCCACCGGTTGAGAGCTTACGTTATATTGGCAAAATATATCATGATTACAGGCAGGCCGGTTTGTTATGGCAGGGCCTTACCTATATTGCCGATCGTGCCAATGATTTTCAAATTGATCCCCCGCTCCCAGCTGACGTATTGCCAGCAACGGCCGCAATTTTTAGAACCCTTATGCTTGCGCAAAAGGATTTACAAGTCAGCCATTGGCTTGACCTGGTTGCCACCCAGCCACTAACGGGCGCTATCAGCAGTGACATGGCCAAACTTCGCATTGGTGCACAAGCCATACAAAAACCCGAAGGGGCATCGGTGAGCACCATCGACATTACCACCTGGGAACAATGGTCACATAGCTTACCTACCGACCAGCAGCAGCCCTATATGCGGTTTATCTACCAATTGTTGAAGGCACTAAAAACCCAGATTCCTGGCGAGGCGCAGAACCAAACACAAACACTCGATATTGCATCCGATACGCTCATCACCCATGACCTTGATGCGTCATTCCCGCTAAATTTTCCCGCTAAAACCATCTTGCTGGCGATCAATGTTATGGAACAAAAGCCAACACCGCACCATTATCCGTTGGCACTCGCCGATATCGTTAAAGCATTTTACGCGATGGGATTAAAACAAGAAGCTTCGGAACTGGCCCGCATCGCGATCATTTACACGTCTCAAACAACCATTGATTAATAGGTTGGTCATGAACGCCGACATTTATTTAGTTGAATCCTTTTTAGATATGATGGTTGCCGAAAGGGCCGCTACGCCCAATACCATCGATTCGTACCGCCGTGATCTTCTGGCCTTCCTGCAATTTTGCCATAAAGAACAGACATCAATCATCGCCATCGAAGCAGATAAACTGCGGCGTTATTTTACGAAACAAAGTAAACAAAAAATGGCTTCGTCTACCTCAAGCCGACATTTATCTGCTCTTCGCCAATTTTATCACTTCTTGCTGTCTGAAAATCACATCCAGGTCGATCCGACCATTGCCGTTGAGCATCAACGCAAACAACGCCCCTTACCACACGCCCTGAGCGAAGACGATATCAACCTACTGCTTAGCACCGCCCATAGCGATGAATCCATTGCTGGACTCCGCTTTTCAACCCTGCTTGAAATTCTTTATGCCACCGGTTTACGTGTGACTGAATTACTCAGCCTCACCCACTCCATGATTCGTATTGGCGCCGATGGTCAGATAGTTCCTTTTTTAGTGGTAGAAGGAAAAGGACGTAAAGAACGGCTTGTTCCGCTTCATGATAAAGCTATCGTGATGCTAAAAAAGTACCTATCCCTGCGCGATGCAACCCCCACCAATCCCTATTTATTCCCCATCGACCCCAATCGAGGAGCTAAACCCACCAAACAAAAAAAGCAAAGCAAAGGTCATATGACACGCCAACGTTTTGGACAATTGCTGAAAGACCTTGCACTTCGTGCCAATGTCGACCCTGACCGCGTCTCACCGCACGTCATTCGCCACAGTTTTGCCAGCCATTTGTTACATCACGGCGCCGATTTACGCACGATCCAAACATTACTGGGGCATTCAAGCATTACCACTACACAAATTTATACGCATATTGTGGATCAACAATTACGGGATTATGTATTGTCATGCCATCCGCTTGCCAATTAAGCTTGATAATCGTCCTTGTATTGTTAGAACTGTAAGACGCTCTAACATAGGCTAAGATGACTTAGCGCGTCGATTATCATTACCCAGAAACATAAAAAGCCATGTCCATTCTTAAGTCCATCCTCCTGTCTTCGTCAATGGGACACCCGAAACGAGCTTTTAGAGATTGATCAACTTTTTTTGATCTGCAGATAAGTGGTTAAATATGGTTATATCTTTCACTGATGCTGGTAGCTTGAACGAGGCATAAAAGATGGTTTTTGAGAGCTTACCCAATGCGGTGTTGATCGCGAAACCAAAAGCAGTTATAAAAAGAACTCAAGACTCTACTTCTAACTGGTACATCAATTGGGAGCACGTCACCCGCTTCGATATAAGAGCCTTTCACGCCGATATCATCTGCCGCATTCATGGTAACGTTTCCACCTGCCACCAAGGTTGAACCGCGGTTGGTCACCTGGTCTGTGCGGTGAATTTGCGTGCTGCTGCTCATGAAGCCGCTTTATGGCTAACCGTCTCCATGTAATAATACTCATCTACCGAGCTGATATTAATATCTTGGGCATTCAGGTTGATATTTTGTGCCGCCTGCACATCACTGCCCAAAATATCCAACTGGTCATGGGCATTGAGCGTCATCGAGCCTTTACTGGAAAGGGTCGCCGCATTCTGCACCGTCAACTCACGGTGGGATTTAATCGGCCCCAAAATCTTTATCAGAGAGAATAAACTCGCGTGATTGCTTCTTATTGTCAAAATCTTTCCACCTGACAATTAATTTTCCACGGGCATTAGATGCCACGACGTAGCCTACTTCTCGTGTGCCGCCGAAATACATCTCACCAAGACGGGAGAGCTTGCTACCTTCCAGAGTGCATTCAATGTCGTTATACATTCGCAAAGTTCGAAGCTCTGTGGATTGGTTAGCTTGAGTATTTTTCATAGAATCCAAGCTTCCCACAGAATTTTGAGATTGACAGGCACACATGAATCCCGCCAGAAGAACGATTCCTAATTCTTTATAATAGTGCTTCATATTGATTCCTTATTTAGATAATTATTTACGAATTATCAGTGCTGTTTATCAGCATATTTCACACTGTCCGCCAAATATTGTTTTTCATATTCTGCACGCAAGTTTGCTAGTTTTTCGTTGTTTGCTTTTTCTCGCTGCTTGTGTGCTTCAGTCAATGTTCCATCTTCCCTCATTTTCTTATATATCCGTCTGAAGCCCAAAAGCATCTTGAATCTTCTGAATCATACGCCACCGCTCTTGTGCATGAGGGTATTGGTATGTAATACACATACCATCTTGTCTAAATTCGAATTTAATATCTTCACTTGCTCCCTTTTTTTCCAATATTGGGAAATTCTCTTTGGTAATTTCAATTTCCGCCCGAAATTTTTCATGTTTGGCATTTTCCCAGGTTAAAACAGCCGTACCATAAGCCTCTCTCGTATGCTGAATCCATTGGCTTTGTGATGTATAGCTTCCAGAACCGAAACTACCTATTTGGCCCCCAATGGGTAAGAATTTACTCCGCCCCACTCTAGTTCAATATTAAAAATTCTGTCATCGCTCATATTTAAATAACCAACCGAAGGTAAATATGTTCCCTTCATAAACGCGCAGGCTGCACATAACCAAAAGATTAAAACCAATGCAAAAATATATTGGGTTGTTTTATTCATCTAATTTCCTCTGTTATAGTTCATTTCTTTATTGTCCGTTTGGATAATACGTATCTCGTCCGTCATTTGAGCCTATAGGCAATGTTTCAACCTGGATATAGGTATTATATACTTTTTTATGGGCCAATTTTTAGGGAGCACCTCACTTCAATCAACGAATTAAACATTATTTCTTCTCCATTGACCGTCCACCTGTTATCTGCAGCAAACTCTATTTTATTAAAATTAGATATAAATGAGTTGACGCCCCGGCTTTAGCGGACGTTTACATATCAAATAGAATATTACTTTTAAAAAAAATTTCAAAAATATGAATATCACTCTCGTGCCAACTCCTCACGGAATCCTGCAATATTTTTAAATATATCTTCAAATTATCAGAAGATATATCAGGCAGATTTTCATGTATTAAAATAATTTTATACGAGCTAATCCAGTGAAAGTCACACAAACAATCATATAGAGCATTCCAATTAAATCCAAAATAACCCGGAAACTTAAAAGATTCGCTTAGATAGTTTAACAGCTGAGACTCACTAGTAATTTCCTTTCCAATTCTTACGACAAATGCATCATGTGTATCGATGGCTGACAAGTCATCAATAAAATTAAAAGCGAAATCACCAACAGTCATCCCATCCTCACTCTAACGTCTTCCAACTCTAACACATCCCATACTACGCATGTCATTTACTTTTTATTGGTATAAAAGAATGATAATGGTCGGGAGTGTAATACGCTTCTCCCTCTTTTCGAACAACAATCCTTTGGGGCCCAGGTCCATTGATTCCTGGAGTGGGGACAACGCACTCAGTATAATAGCCTGAAGGCTCTGAAGGAAGCAATTCTATTCCGTCAACAGGATAATTATTAAAAGTAGTGCCATCATTCTTGTATGGATATTTCTGACCCGCCGCAATCCTGTCAAGCGTTGGATTAAGATCCACGATACCCTGGTAAGTTTGTCCTGTTTTTTGATCTGTAATATTAACACCGCTTACATAGCCTGTATCAATATTATAAAGAATTGAAGAATCATATCCATCCGGTATCTCAAACCCCGGCAGTGTATTATCATAGTCACTGTCGGCAGGATAAATTTCCACAGATGATCC
Source organism: Alphaproteobacteria bacterium (assembly GCA_016722515.1). Classification (NCBI taxonomy): domain Bacteria; kingdom Pseudomonadati; phylum Pseudomonadota; class Alphaproteobacteria; species Alphaproteobacteria bacterium. The sequence continues at coordinate 471,911 of JADKJE010000002.1, read as the reverse complement.
CGATGTTGGAATCTCAAATCCAGGTAATGTATTATCATACCCAGGGAAACTTAATCCAGGATCTTTCGGAAGGGTGCTGCCGTCATGAGAGCTGTAACACTCTAAATCGATATAGTGTTCGCGTCGATTCTTAAATTCATGGATTATCCTGAGCAGTTTTATCCTTCACAATTTCTCTAATATCTCACCGCATTTCCCCGTGACATACGCTTCAATGTGTTTCGCTAAATTGGGAATATCTGTATTTGCTAATTTTCCCCATTCTGGTTCATACTTCGCGATGTAGTATTCTGAACTAGCAAGACGTTCATTCAAGCCTTCAGGGGCATATTTTTTACCCTCACGCGCGTATTCATCCACTCTTTTAGGCAAAATGCACCAATTAATCCCTCCCAAAGCTTTAACTCTATATTTGATATGCCATTCAACACTGCCCTTATAAGATTCAACTGCTTCAACAATCGCTTGATCAATCATTTGATTTGGTTTTTTAAATCTCCAAGAAAAATGACGAGGATATGAATCATAATTTCTTTCAGGATGCCTTTCTTTTTCCTCAGTTACAAATCCTCCCCCATGTGACCAGGATAATTGTCCAAATCGTGATATAATTTTTATCAATGGTGATTCTTCAATATGAAACATGGTAACCTATTTAAAACTTTTTAATATTAACCCCGCCAGGATTTAGTCCATTGATATGTTTTATCCAATCTCCATAAGGTACCGGCTGAGATGATAATCTTGGATCGTAAACATATTGACCATCTGTGTAAACTTCATGATAGACAAATGGTTCAAGTGCTCCATTTTCATAACCAATAAGTTCTTTTGAATTTGATGATGTAACTTCGATATTAATTCAAGACAAATTTTCTCCAAGGATGTTCTAATAAATCTCTCTTCACAGCGTATCTTAAGAATTGATGCTGATTCCGTGTTGCCAAATCTAAATCAGAGATGTCTTCTGGGCTTTCCCACTCTGATTCACAATCTTCACATAAAACAAAAAAATGAACCGGAGATGTATTCTCAATAGCAATTAATAGGCGTCCTTGTCTACAAACAGGACGGACTTCTCTAATTTTTGCACAGTCATTATTCATCATGATTTGGGACCTTTAGGGGTTGGCAATCCGTTTCCTGGGTATGCAGCAATAACCTGATTCGTTCCATGGACAGTAATTATAGTAACCGTATCTAAGTTTTGTCCTTGTCCAGAATATCCTCCAGCATAGCCTGAATTTTGTCTTGGTACCACATAGATATCTGCACCATTGACTGTGACTGGCTTTATACCCTCTGTTTGCGCAATACTCCAAGCATCATTAGCTATACTTACAGGATCACCATAAAAAACTCCCTGAATTTCTTTTTGAAAATTGGGATATCCATGCTGTTCTATCACATGGTTTACTCGATCTTCCCCGGACTTACTCGTTAACGACCAATCTAACGGATCTTGATTGGTTAAGATGCTTATTCCTGTACCTTTCGGCGTCGATCATTGGTATTTCTATAATTGATAATTAGATTATTTTCTCATCAAGTTTTTTTGAATATATTCTGCTATTCCTATTGATTATTCTTATGAGTTCATCTTTATCAGATCCTGAAAGGTGATTAATAAATGCCAGGAGCAATAAAACGTGTTCCTAGTTTTTTAAGCAAAGCATCTTCAATTAATTGCGTTTAGTAAAAAGGATCGCCTAAAAATAAGATGGTATGGTCAAGCTGATAGCCGAGTTGATCCAATAAGTAACTGGAACTAAATTTATAATATATTTCGGAGCTTATCTGAAAAAATTATATAAAATTCATGTTATTTAGCTTTTGTTTATTAATTTTATTTATATTTTCAATGAAAACCATCAATTGAGCAAGCCAATCTTTAATGTCAATATTTATATATGCGCGATTAGCTAAATATTCAATTAATTCTCGTGGAAATGACCTATTATTGAGTAAATAATGAGCATCTTTAATCACCTTCTCTATTGTTTGTGGAGCAACAGTCTCAAAAAAAATCCCGACAGAATATCCTTCTGCTAAACAGCCATATACAGTATCAGCTCCTATGTACCCATACAGTAACAAACAAAGTTCCGGAAAACAGGTATTAAATTCACTAAACTCATCTATTAGATTGTCCATAAATGGATGAGAAGTTCTAACATTTACTTTCATTTCTGCTGATCGACAAAGTAATGTGAGTGCGCAATGACTATCATAAAACTGCCGATTGCTTCCAACAATACGACCTGTTTTTTTGTTATGCCGATAGCATAAGATTAAGCGAGGAGCTAATGAAGAATTAGCTAACCATTTTTCTATAGATTCTTCGTGTTGTTTGATAGTTGAGTTAACAACCTCATTTGCCACCTCGATATCTGGGTAAGTTGAGGTAAACTTAAGCTGCGAAGGGTGATATGCTGAGAAAATACCAGAGACAATTAACCCCATTATATAATATACCGATAAAAGCCATTCTTTCCTAGTAAATCGATTATTTTCCAATTGAGTCATATCTAAAATAATTTCTTCTGGGAAAGGTTTAATCAGCAGGAAGTGTTCTATCTCGTCTAAAATTCGAGGTAGCCAAATTTTATTTCCCTCTTCATTATCTTTAGTCAGGTCAATTAAAATATTGACGATATCTGTATTGCCTTCTTGAGCATATCCCCCAACCACTCCCAAAAAATTGAATAACTCAGGATATAGTTTCTGTATAGCGTTCTGACTCATTTTTCCTCACTTTATCGGATACGCGGTTTTGACTCCAAATCCACCAGTACCATTCTTTACCAGTACTATTCTAGCATTTGTTAAATCCATAACACTTGTATCACCCTTATATATTCCCTTTCCAATGACATCGGTTCCAGTATAGGAAATACTCAACTGTTTTGAGCCCGGTGTATTAAGCCATTCTTGAATTTGTGAATTATTCTGAGCAAAACTGTCATTCACAACTGTATTTGCCGTTTCAATATCTGGAAATGTTGAAGCTCCCGTAATTGAGTCTTGGTTTGTGTTATATTTAAATGGATTACTCAAACGGTCAATTAGAAAATCATCTGATTTTCCAACATGCATTTCTATGGTGTGCCCTCCATTTGCTCCTTCTTCTTGCGTCAAGTCTATTGGAGCAGTATTTGTGAATATGTCAATCCCATTCGTATATGGTATCTCAAACCCCGGCAGCGAATTATCATAGTCACTCTCCCCCGGATATATTTCCACAGATGATCCCGATGTTGGAATCTCAAACCCAGGTAATGTATTATCATACCCAGGGAAACTTAACCCAGAGTCTTTCGGAAGGGTGCTGCCGTCATGAGAGCTGTAACCCTCTAAATCGATACCGTTATTGCCGCTTGTTCCCATCATTGGATTGTTGGGATCGAGGCCACTCAGGGTATTTGTTATATACGCATTCGTTAAAAATTGAGCTAAACTGGCAGCGCTTGTTTGAATCTTTAATTCCAGCTGTTGTGCGCTTAAGAAAAGTCCATCACCTTCACCCAGTAAAAAACCATCGGTACCGGCAGCTCCGCCTCCTGCTAATCCCGCTACCCCAAAAACTGACACGGTTATTCCTGCTAATGCCAGTGCTTTGAAGCTTGCATCCTGATTGGCCACACGACAGGTAGGGTCGGCATTGCATACATTGTCGAATGCGATCAATCCCTCATCTGCATAAAGTGATCCGATACTCGGTGTTTTAAGTGTTTCCTGATAAAGTTTATTCGCAAAGTCTTGATCACTTTTACTGATAACAATCGTGCCGCTCTTCAACTCAATATGGCACATACTGGCGGCATATGCGTCTGCCACAAAGAGGCTTCTGATATTAAAACTAACCTCGTCACATCCAGTAAGCTGTTCAGGTGTGATTTCACCATCTTTTAAAGCTTCCATCACGGCTTTAACATTGTCTTTGCTGTTTGCATTTAACATGTTTTGATCCACAGCCTGATCAATCGCTTGGTCAAACACAGCAGATAGTTTGTCACTTAGTGATGCCGCAGCATCACCTATAAACGTGACGGCTATGGTTAATGTTTTTCCATCAATCGGTATCTCAATATCGAGGGAATTATGTTCATCTTTTATAATTTCCTGAACGTTATTTACATCACGATTTAAATCGTTAAGTTCATCAGTGGTTGCTGGTTCGCCATTAATCGTAATGGTTCCTTCACCAACCGTGGCATGGGTTATACCAATTGTCTTATCATCATCAATACGTACAGAAGGGGTTAATGACGAAGGTAGAGACGTGTTGGTGCCCGCTACTGGTTTTGCCGGTGTGCCAGTACCACCATTATTGCCGCCAAAGCTCCAACCTGCAGCAAGGCCAGCACCACTATAATGCCATACATCCTCATCAACCAAGTTGGCTACTTCAAGTGAGCCGGTGTATAAGGTTAGGTTGCTGCCATCCTTATAACTCCCATCTTCCTGGGGCGTTGCCTGGGCTATCATGGCGCCATTGATCGTGGTTTTGCCTCCTACATCAATCGCAACGGAGTTGGTTCCCATGATGGATGTGACATCATCCGTCCAGTTCCGATGGCCTTTGCCACTGCCACTATAGACGTTAGCGCCAAATGTCGGGGTGACATTTCCCATAATATCAATGCTGACACCAACACTCATGCCACCGCTTTTTTCACTTTTAGATGTTTCTGACGTGTTCTGCACAGACGAAACAAGTAAATCACCACCAACATCCATATTCACATTCTGTGCCAAAATAGTAGCACCCTTAATAGTGGTATCATTACCACTGCTGCTGATAAAATCATGCCCAGCCTGAATGGTTGACGGCATATGATTGGTGCCAGTCTGATCATATTTGGAAGAACTGCTTGATATTCCAAGGCTGATGGACAAGCTTGGCAATAAGCTGGAAGGATTATTGACAACGTTGCTTACGCCTCCCAAATTATTATAGGCATACCATCCTTTATAAGCGTTCGCTGCCAGGTTAACTGCGCCATAATCACCTGAAGTATTCGTATTGGAAAGATCATGAATGGAATCTATCGCACCGGTTAAACTTTCCTGGATAGCAACAGAAACACCAATACTCGACATTGTATGGGATTCATGATGTTCATCATCAAAGCCATCACTGACAATATTAATGTCATTTCCAGCCGTTAACTTAACATCATTTCCAGCCTGGAGGTGGCTTGCTTTAATCGTGATATCATCTGCCGCATCCATTGCAATATCATGGCCTGCAAGCATCATTGAGGGCAGTAAGGTTTCCCGGTAGGTTGAAACCTTGTCTTTGGTTTGTTGGTAACTCACCCCAAAACTCATGCCAGAAAGTCCGCCGGTGAAACCGCTGTCCTTTTTATACACGTAGCTGGATTCATAACCCTTACCAGCTTCTACGGTAATGCCGCCTGTGTTGTTGTGGTCGGCATCAGCTAGTAAATGGATGTCGTTACCTGCTTCTGCGTAAGAGGCGGTAACGTTGATATCATCATTGGCGTTGATGTTAATGTTATTTCCTGCCGTTAAAGTAGAACCTCGCAAGCTTTCTTTGTCTTGTTTGACCTCCTTCTTGCTAGAGCTCATAAAGCCATGGCTGCTGCTGGTTTCATGGTAATGATAGCTTTCGGTTTCGGCACCAATGGTGACATTCTGTGCGGTTAAATTAATATCACCCGCGCTTTGCGCATCGCTGCCTTTGATGGTGATGTCGTTGGCGGCATTTAACACCAGCTGCTGACCGCTTAATAACGAGCCTCATTCGGCTTTATAATCAATTGAATCCAATTTTACACCTTCTTCAATTGCTTTGATTCTAAAGCCCTCTTGTTCTAAGTAGCGTATTAACCCTTGAGCATAATAAGGATCATTTCTTTCAAAAAATTCGATGCGAACGCCTCGACGGCTACCTTTTACTTCAGGTATTGGCCTTACACCACTCCATAAGTATAATTCAAGTGCGTTATTTTCATTAGTCAGATTAGAAAAAGAGTAGAGAAGCCATTTACAGGCATTATCCAGAGGGAATGCATCTATGTAATTATTCTTATCTAAAATAATATAACCACAATCAATGGGAATTTTTATGTTATTGGATTCAAAATTTTCTATTCCTGCGCTACCGCTTCTCAAATAGGATAAATACCCATTGGAATAGATTTTTCCTATTTTTGAGTTTTTTCTCATATTTACAACATCTTCTAAGATTTCTTCTTTAATAATGCTTAATAATTTATTGGTATATTCTTCTCTGCCTCCTGGTGATCTGCCTGGAATAGGATATCCTAAATAAATAACTGATATCTTTAGTGGGGGTGTCAGTGCTTCCTTCTCATTCTTCCACCATTTATCTTCCTTAATTTCAGAAGCATAAGAAAATGGAACAAATTTATATATTAGAATTGTGCAAAATATAATTTTAATAATTATTTTCATTAGTAACCCCTTTTATTAAAAATACCCCTTAGGTCTGTCTGTAAAGAATAGGCTTGAATTTCCACAGGTTGACTAAAATAGAGACTATCTGCTTTGCTGTAATTAGATGCATTAATAGCAAAAATCATAGCATCTAACGTTTGAGGATTATTTAAATCGGAATTATCGATGTTAATGGGAATAGTTTGCGGATAGCCGCCCAATACTGCATTGACTTGATTTTCCTGATATGCGTGAGTCATTTCATGGCTGATTAAAGACACCACAGTGGCAAAGGTTGAATTTTTTGTCCCTTTGCTTATAAAAATGGGATCAATAAATATCACCCCATCCTTATATGCCATTTGCGATTCACCATTTTTTTTGTAGAAGAAATATTGACCGTTGGAACAGAACTTAAACCTAATACCGAGGCTACGGTCGTTGCTACCATTGTTGTTAAATCCGTCATATAAGCTGGATCACTCTTTTTGGCAGCAAACTGATCATAAAAATCCTTAAATCCAGGATCGTGTGCCAATTCATCATATAATGTATCGGGAAGATTTTGAATGATTTTTCCATCATTTCCATAGAAATTATATTTGTCTGGCAGTGAACTCACAACGGCTAATTTTAATTCATCTACTCTAGAGTTTTTTGAACTATCGCAATAAGCTAAAGCCAAGTATAAAGATAATTTTGATCTTGAAGGCTGCCTATGTTAGAAGTGGTTGCCAATTTTTGTCCTAAGGAGCATCCGCTGGTTCAGCAAAATTGAGGTCAATATTTTCTTCAACATTTTCAATTCTAAAACCCTCCCATTCAAGTTTACTAATGAGGGCTTGGCTGAAATAGGGGTCTTGAATCTGAAAAGTTTCAGGCCCATAATGCCAAGAGTTGTGGCCTTGATTAATCTTATCTTGTTGCTTATCTTTTTTGTTATCGTATCTATGTTTCCTCAAACCACTTGGTATTAATAGAGTAACAAATTTTCTTGTATTAATAGTCGATGTTAACTCATAAACTAACCATTCGCAGACTCCCTTTTTTGGAAAAGGCAAAATAAATCTGCTTTTGTCGATGATGACATATCCACACGAAATTGGAATCTCAGGAGGATTTTTAGCGTAACTTTCTTTCCCTGTTGAAGGTTCCATTAGGTAGTTGAGAAATGTTTTAGTTAAGTTGGGTTCATTTTTTAAAATATCTTCTCTAGAAGAATTATTATAATATTTTTCTATATAATCCTTTTCATTGTTAATAAAAGATTCAATCTCTTGATAGCGTTTCAATGTTTGAGGATTATCTTTATATTCTGTACCCATATACCCCCAGTAACTTATCTTTATCTTTAAAGGATATATATATTCTTTTTTCTCCAATTTTAGGATCGGAGGTTTCTCAAGTCCAAATGAATTTATTGGAAACAATAAATAAGTTAATAATATTACTGTGTAAAAGTGGTTGTTTTTCATTTTCTACCTTCGGCAAAATTATTATGGATATTTTTTAGGGGATGGCTTAGGGAAAATCCAGTTATATATATCTGCTCCAATTTGATTTTGGATTGTATAAGCCGCAGCTTCATATGGCTGACTATTGTTTAATGCAGCGCTTTTTTCATAATCAGAATTACTTTTTGGCAATAAAGGGATATAATTGTTTCCCTGATTAAGTCCAAAAATTATCGCCTGTAACATAGCTGGTGAATTTAAAGCAGATTCATCAACATTAAACTTCGCAGATAGTGGTGATCCACCTAATAATGTGTTTATCTGATAACTCTCGTAAGAATGGGCTACTTCCTCGAGGGACTCAATTCAATTATTCAAGCAGCAAAACGAAAGGCCAGAGGGTATAAGTTTGAGCACTTCAAGACTATGGCATTTTTACTTACTGGCAAACTAGACCTTAAGGCCATTAATCCTATGTTATCCACTCGTTTTGCATAAGAGCCTTTTCTTTCCTTGAGCATCATAAAACCCACTGATCTGATTATCCGAAAATGTACTGGTTACAGCTAGCCGTAAAGCTATGGCTTTAGGATCATTAGGAGCATAATCTTTCAACGCAAGGTAAAGTGCTAAACGGTCGGTAAGACCCATAGCGCTGATTTGATCCCTTACTTCGTTACTTACACCATCTTTGCTTACGCCATTTTGCATCAAATCGTTAGTAAGTGCTCTGGCTTCCTTCAAATCTTTCTCACTGATTGCTGCCCCTGCTTTGCCAGAATCTTTGCAAATCTCTTAGATCAATCTATTCGTTGTCTTTTCTTAATATGGTTGGTTTCTTAATACCATAAGAATTTTCTTTGGTTGCCCACCAAAAGGGGATTCCGTCGTGTTCATCATATTCAGATAGAGTTCTGAGATTTTCATACGTGAACCAAACTGGATCTGTAAAGATTGTTTTAACTACATTATTATCTTTATATTTGTCATAACAATGTCTATAGGAATTCACGCATTCTCTAAAGGAATTAAAATATTTTCTAAATACTAAGTGTAAATAATATTCAGAAATATCCAAATATGTTTCTTCTATATTTAAACCCAAGCCTACCCAATCCACACTCTGACTAGTTATTGTTTTAAAAATATTCTCAATATTATCCATCATTCTTAATGCGTCATCTAGTTCTTCGCGTTTAAGATAACGACGATATAATTTATCCACTATTAGTGAATAATTTGTTTCTATATCTTTACTCGTGACATATCTATGGATACAGCTATAAAAAATTTCCATATCACCAGAGTATCCCAATTCACGTATAAGATCACCCCCACAAAAACCCACCATTCTCATAAAAACCTTCTTCAATATGTTATCTAAATCTAATATTATTTGATTTTATAATTCCTCCAGATTTGGCAATAATTACTTCTTTTATAATATCTCTTTGTACTTGAGTAACACTCTGCCCTCGTGTATCAATCACTATATCTTGTACCATACCATCAGGCAAATTTTCAGCCCTTTGTATAGCTTGCTTTGAGACATTATCAATAAGCCCTGAGGAATTTGTTTCGATATTATAGTTCTTTACTTCAATTGAACAGATATTGCCAACACAATAATCAGGGCGAACGCTTCCAGGAGTTCCATAAGGGACTGATTCTCCATCTTTAAAACTAGGTTGAGGTATAGCACCCTCTGGTAAATCATTTCCCACATCAATCTCAGATTGTTTAGGTGTTGGACGACCTCCAGTCACAGATCCAGCCTCGCCAGTTGTCCCTTTTTCTACATCTCCCGCCACCCGTGGTTCCGATCCGCTTCTCCGCAATAACTCCCATAACAGTTTTAATCGATATAGCACATGCATAAGCACCAGCAATGACCGTAATGGTAGCTAATGAATATGCGCCTTCGCTAGTCAGCCCATAGGATTCGTATTTATTTGCCGCTGCATCAATTGCCTTTTCGGCCGCATAGGCGAGTCCATCTCCTATAGGACTGGCATTGATTAATTGCTCAGAGGCCCACCCGACCGTACCAACTTCAAATCCAGCTGCTGCCCACTCAGCGGGATTTCTATATCTAGATGATCATGGTCATCCACCAGGATTTCCTGAACCTTGTTCACATCGCGGTTAACGCCATTCAGTTGGTCATCGGTTGCCGCCTGGCCTGCTATGGCGATGGTTTCTGCACCGTTATTCTTTTAAATAAATTTCTGGTGGATTTTCTAATCCGTTCCAAAATATAATCAGACGGGAACATATAGGACATTTAAAAACGACTTTCATTTCAAGATAAAGTTTCTCAGCATCTATATTACCTTGAAATTGATCGTAAGTTTTATCGGAAATTAAAAGCCATTGATCATTGCAGGGAATCTGACTGTGATCTATAATAAATCCGCAAGAACAAGCTATTTTTGGCATTTATTTACCTATAATTTTTATATCTATTATGTTTTTCGCACCTGCACCCTGAACTCTCTGTAAGACATTTCCTAATTGTTCTTGTGTTACAGACGTATTTCTCAAGTCTAAAACAATACCTTGAGCTTGGCTATTCTTACTTGCAATAGCTGAAATAATTCTATTAGGGTTGTTTGTGATTGGCGTATAGACATCATATGGAGTTCCATTAATTAATAAGTCAGAAGTATTGCCTCCAGCTCTTGTTCCAGTGGGTGATCGTAAGATTACATCATTCCCTAAATCAGCCATAAACTTAGCAGCATCTTTTTCACTTTCGGAAAATATTCCTTCTTCAATTGTTAAATTACCTGATTTAATTGGAGGTGATGAAATTTTTATATCTTCAGCTGTTGTGGTGGCAATTCCCTTTGATTTAATAACTCCCATAACAGTTTTAATCGATATAGCACTTGCATAAGCACCGGCGATTACTGTCACTGCAGCGAGTGCATAAGCATCTTCTGATGTTAATCCCTGTGTTTGATATTGGCCTGCTGCTGCTTCAATGGCTTTATCCGCTGCATAGGCAAGACCATCACCTATAGAGCTGGCGTTTATTAATTGCTCGGTCGCCCATGCAACCGTTCCTACCTGTAGGCCTGCAAAAGCACCTTCAGCCGCACCAATAACTCCTCCAGCTGCTGCCCCACCAGCGGCGCCTGCAAGAGCACCTGGGCCTGTAGCAGAAGTGGCCACACCGCCAATAACAGCACCGGTTGCAGCCCCAGAAAGCGCTCCTCCAACGGCTCCTGCAATGGTTGGCATTCCAATTTCAATCGCGGCTTCTATTGCACTTAAGCAACCGCACGATGTTTCAATTGATTTTAAGGAGCCCAGTAAACTACCCGCCAAGCTGCCTGCCAATTGCAGAGGTGTCTTGCCTTCACCCAATGTTATGCCAGTAGCCTCATATTTAGCTACCATCTCTGATGTTGAAAGAGGTGTTATTCCTCCCATAACACGAATAACAAGTGCGCCATTTGCACCATATTCCGCTTTCAGACCAATTTCAGCTGAAGATACCCAGCCATATCCATCGCTTGTCTTAACTGGTATATATCCATCTAATAACAACGCCATATCCTGAGATGATAATTCGCCATTCACCGATTGAATCAAGTCTGTACCATAGATATAACCTGCGGCTTTCATGCCTCCTTGTGAATTAACCAGTTTTTCTTGGTCTGTTTCAGAGACACCCAATCGTTCTAATTTTTCTTTCAATGAATCAGTTACTTTGACAGCGGCAGAAAGGGCAGAGTCAGGATGATTAAGCTTGGAAACAATATCACTCACCATATCCGTAATGTTTTTAATTCCATCCAACGGTATCTCAATATCCAGATGATCATGCTCATCGACCAGGATTTCCTGAACCTTGTTCACATCGCGGTTAACGCCATTCAGTTGGTCATCGGTTGCCGCCTGGCCTGCTATGGTGATGGTTCCTGCACCGATGGTGGCGTGGGTGACGCCGATTTTGGTGTCATCTTCGATCTTTAAGGACGGGGTATAGGATGAGGATAAGTTAGAACCTGATCCAAAGACCGGTTGTCCTGGAGGGCCTCCAAAGCCAACAGCTATTCCAGCGCCGTTATAATGCCAGATATCCTCATCGGTTAAATCGCTCACTTCCAGTGAGCCGGTGTTTAAGGTGAGGTTACCGCCGTCTATGTAGGTGCCGTCTTCTTGTGGGGTTGCTTGCGCGATGATGGCACCTGTTAGGGTTGTTTTGCCTGTTACATCAATATCAACTGAGTTAGTGCCAATAATCGATGTGACATTATCCGTCCACTTCCTGTGCCCATCACCACTGCCGCTATAGGCATTTGCGCCAAATGTTGGTGATAAGCCATTAACACCATAACTAATACCCACACTCATGCCACCGCTATGTTCGCTTTTGCTGGTTTCCTGGGTGTTTTGTACTGATTCTACGGTGAGGTCGCCGCCTACATCTATATTCACATTCTGTGCCAGAATATTCGCTCCCTTTACAGTCGTGTCCTTACCGCTATGGCTAATAAAATCATGTCCGGCGGTAATTTGCGTCTGCGTAAAATTGCTGCCGCTGGTTTCATATTTAGAGGAGCTGCTGGAGATGCCGAGGCTGACAGAAATGCTAGGCAGTAATTGTGATGGGTCAGTAAAGCCTTTGCTGGCTTTATACATCGATGCAAATTGCGAAGCTCCCTTATAGGCATCCGCCGCCGTTTGAATTCCTGCATAGCTGCCAGAACCTTTATCGCCTAATCCTTTTACAGAATCAATCAAGCCGGTAAATCCTTCCTGAATGGCAACGGTTACGCCAATGCTGGTCATCTTATGCGATTCGGCGTAACTGTTATCAGCATCCAGTGCCAATAGGTTAATGTTATTATCGCTGTTGAGGATAACATCATGGCCAGCATTCACGATGCTGGAGAGAATGTTGATATCATCATGGGCATCCATGGTGATGTCATGCCAGGCTACCATCATTGAAGGTAATAAGGTTTCCTGGTAGCTGCTGATCTTGTCCTTGGTCTGCTGGTAGCTCACGCCAAAACTCATGCCAGAAAGTCCGCCGGTGAAACCGCTGTCCTTTTTATACACGTAGCTGGATTCATAACCTTTGCCAGCTTCTACCGTAATGCCGCCTGTGTTGTTGTGGTCGGCATCGGCGAGTAAATGGATGTCGTTACCTGCTTCTGCGTAAGAGGCGGTAACGTTGATATTATCATTGGCATTGATGTTAATGTTATTTCCTGCCGTTAAAGTAGAACCTCGCAAGCTTTCTTTATCTTGTTTGACCTCCTTCTTGCTAGAACTCATAAAGCCGTGGCTGCTGCTGGTTTCGTGGTAATGGTAGCTTTCGGTTTCGGCACCAATGGTGACATTCTGTGCGGTTAAATTAATATCACCAGCACTTTGCGCATCGCTGCCTTTGATGGTGATGTCGTTGGCGGCATTTAACACCAGCTGCTGACCGCTTAATAACGAGCCAATTTGCAAGGTGCTGTCGCTGGTGTAATGGCTGTGGCGATAGGACGCATCGGTGTGGTTGTTTAAGGCCTGGCTGTCGATGATGATATTGCCGTTGGTCGACGTTAAGCTGCCCGTCCCACCGGCATCCAGCACACCGCCGTTAAAATTGATATCGCCGCTGGTGGTGAGGTTTACGTTGTTTCCTGCGGCAAGGGTTCCTTGATGTTGCAGTGTTTCAAAAGTGCTTTTACCATAACTGCTGGATCCTACGGATGCGCTGTTGCTGATTGTGTCTGCGGTGATATCCAGATTATTACCCGCTTTGATTAATCCACCTTGGTTTGAAACGGTGCTTGAGTTGATGGTTAGATTATGCTGAGCTTGTATCCCACCTTGGTTGGTGATGCTGTTGCCTGTTAAGGCAATATCATGGCCGTTAAGAGTAGCGCCGGTATTAAGGGCGATGTCCTGTAATTGTGCCTGGTTACTAGCTAGATATACAGTAGGCACTAACACTTGTTTCCCGTTAATGGTTTGCTGCACCAGCCACACAATATCTTTGGTTAAAAGCGATTGCTGTGCATCGGTTAAGGCAATACCAACCGATAAATTTAAACTACCCATTTGCTCTTTGGCATTATCATAAAGCTGGGTGATTTGTGCGTTAGCATCGGTAATACCAGGGGTAATAAAACGTGTGCCTAGTTTTTTAAGCAAGGCATCTTCAATTAATTGCGTTTCGTAAAAAGGATCGCCTAATAATAAGATGGTATGGTCAAGCTGATAACCAAGCTGATCTAATAAGTAACTGGAACCTACATAGCTATTTTGATTAATGTTCGGTATCTGAGTGGTGATGAGGTAAGGTGAGTTAGGGTCAGATGCTACTCCAAATAAACCACCTACGCTAACATTCACTCCAGGGGAGACTACCGATGATTGATCAATACGTGGGGTAATTAATACGCCGTTTATTGGAAGCGATGTCTGGTTATTCACCAAATTACCACCCAACGTTAATGTGCCACCGGCTTCAATGGTGCTGGCGACATGGCCGGATTGATAAACGAGGTCAAACGTTTCAAGTGGAGCGATAGAGCCAACCAGGTCATATTCATTGATGACGGGATTATAGATATGCGGTAAACAGCCGGAAGTCATGCAGGTATAGCGTAGGATACTGTTAATATCCATCCCGGTATTAGTAACATTAGCGGTACCTAAATCAACATTGCCGCTGGCGCTGATGTAACTGACTTGCTGGTTAAGGGTGGCGGCGTCTACTACCAGGTTGCCCTGAGAAATAATTTGGCCGGCCCGCTCGGTAAAATCTTCTGTTTCTGTAATGACCTGACGTGCTACACCTGGAGGAAGGTTGGGATCAGCCTGCCAGGTAGAGTTATTATCGACCATGAATTTAATGCCGTCTAAATACGGATCAGCATTAAAAATCAGCCATTGATTATCACTGCCGGTATGTGCCAGCATATCGTCATTGCCATGACCTAAGCGGATATCAAAATACTCGATATCGCCTGCATCCTCAATAAAGGAAGGATTCCCGACGCGGTGGTTGCTGAGAGTGTCTGCGACTAATGTCATTAAACCACCGGACTGGATTAAGCCGCTTTGGTTTTCTAATAAAACCATGCGGGTGTTGTTTAAGCCACCCATCCATAAACTGCCAGTTTCTGCCAGGATGTAACCCTGGTCATTGAGGAGATGGTTGCCAACTTCTATGTTCATATTGCCGTGCGTATAGAGTACGCCTTGGTTCGTTAGGTCATGTGTAGCTCCGAGTAACGCGTCATTATTGGACGCGATGACACCGGTTGCGGTGTTGTTTAAATCGTGTGCGCTTATATCGATATGCGTTGCTGAAGAGAGTTCTCCTTGATTGGTTAAGGTTCCACCGACTGTTAAAGACAAATCACCTAGCATCGATATAATCGAGGTATCATTTAGCCAATTGCCGCTTACGTTTTGCAAGAGGGTGTTGGCTAGTAAGGTGCTGTTCGTTGCGCTGAAACTGCCATTAGTTAGAGACAATCCGTCATTAGCCACAATCTGACTGGTCGTGATAGTGGTTGCTCCAGTGGAAATAAACACCACCGAGTTTGCGAGTATCTCGCTATCGCTTATATCAAGGCTGGCGGATGTCATGGATATCACATCTTCTGTACCGCTGGTGAGTACATGTGTTAAACGAATAGAGTCTGCATTGCCTGTTATGCTGGTAGCTTTGAGAAACGCAAAGCCTGAATCAGCGCCTGAGCCATCTAAGGTGAGTTGATCTCCGGCAGTGAGATTAATCTGATTACCTGCATAGATATATTGACCACCTAATGTTGCATCACTATGTGCATTTACGGTTACAGAACCACCAGCAGAGGTTCTGCCGGTATGGGTCACTTTGCTGGCTGTTGAGGTAAGCTTCACATCTGCAGTAGCAGAAGCAGTGCCCGCCTGAACAAGCTCACCATCAGCGGTGATTTCTAAATCACCGTTACTGGCTTGCAAGATGCCGCCATTATTAACACCAACGCCTGCTTCGGTGCTTTTAAGATAAATCTTTCCCGCATACATACCACCCAAAGCAGATGCATCAATCGCAATGGTGGGCTTGCTAACCACTGATTCCGGTGTAGCAGCAAGTGGAGTGGCCACACCCGTTTGATAATTGACTTGGTTGCGGCCTGTCGTGACGCGCACTGTATTGCCACCATAAATGGCTGCGTGGATTTGTGCCGCACGGGCGATGATATCAAAGGAATCGGTCTGGCTGGCATCAACGCCGTTGCCTTCAATCAGGATGTTGCCTTTATCAACGGTGATATGGTCTATATTGCCCGCACCATCCATATGGGGCACTCGGTCGTTAACGTGACTTTAGGCGTGTTGATGAATCCGCAGCCATTGCAGCTGATGCCGTTGGGGTTAGCGACAATATACTCCGCCTTTTTGCCGAAAATTTCCGTAGGGCCGTTTAAACTGGTGGTATTGGTGCCGGTGACTTCGTTGAGGATAATATTCGCTTCATGGCCTGTGCTAAGATTAGAATTGCCAATAACAACACTACCAAGGGTTGAAACTCCCGTTGACGCAGAGTTATTCACAATCAAACCTTCATTGCCAACTTGTAGATCGGTTAGTTGGTTATGGGAAACACCAGCAGCAGATGGTGTAGCAATATTTTCTACCGGTGTATGATTAAGAGATTCAGCAACGGTAGGCTGATTGGCTAAAGGAGCAGCTGTGTCCGGTGTAATCACAGTCTGTGCGTAGACGATGGACGCTAACATAGGTTGTAGTGCCAGTATTACAGACACCATTAACACAAGGCAGTGATGTAACTTTATGGACAATTCCTGACCCAATTTTTTCATAAATACCGAATGCAAGGGAATGGCTATTTCCCACAGAAGGAAAATTGTATACTATGGTATAAAGTTGAAAACAAGGAATTATTTTCAATTGGAAGTTAAATGGAGGATTGGCTCATTTTTGTATGTAAGTTAGCAAATACCTGTTTTTCTTTTCATGAAAGGCTACCGCTCTTGTTCTTCTTGGATCGTATGCACATCAGAGGAACATACCCAATCTCAGCGGGACACCCAAATCAACATTTCTTAATCAAGAACATATTGATTTATAATGATCTGTAATTTTAAATCTCAGCAGCCGATGAAAACAAGAAACGAGTTTAACTTCTTACCGACTCTCCCCATCCCCAGGCACCAACCCACCAAGTGACCGCCCCCCAATCAAATGCACATGAAAATGCGGAACTGATTGAGACGCATGTTTACCGTGGTTTGCTATTAATCGATACCCACTTTCACGCACTCCCAGTTGCTCCGCAATACGCTGAACCGTTTTAAAAAAACGTGCGATCAGCCCTTCAGGGGCTTTGGTGACAAAGTCATCAAAAGAGGTATATTCACCGCGCGGCATAACCAATACATGCACCGGACCAGCGGGATTGATATCTTCGATGGCAACCACAAACTCATCCTGATACACCATCTTACTTGGAATTTCGCCGCGAATAATACGTGAAAAAATATTACATTGATCATATTTCGTCATCTGAATTTCCCTTGACTGGTTTTTACTTCCTCGATTGTTTTTCAGCAATCCCCGATACCCCTTCGCGGCGTGATAATTCTGCCATCACCTCATCTGGATGGATATTCAGTTCTGCCCATAACACTAACAGGTGATACAATAAATCCGCGCTTTCGGCAACCACCGCTTGGCTATTTTTATGCAGCGCAGCAATCACGGTTTCAAAGGCTTCTTCGCCGCATTTTTGCGTAATGCGATCCATGCCTTTGGCAAATAAACTCGCGGTATAAGACGACGAAGCATCGCCGCCTTTGCGGCTGGCAATAACCTCGTAGAGTGATGTTAATTGATCCATTGTTCCCTCACAACCTGACTGGAATTCCATGCTCGTGCATGTAGTGTTTCACTTCGCTGATTTTATACGTGCCAAAGTGAAAAATAGACGCCGCCAATAACGCAGAAGCATGCCCCTGCTCTACACCATCAACAAAATCATGCAGCTTGCCTACACCACCCGAAGCAATTACCGGAATGGTTACGGCATCGGCAATGGCACGGGTGAGCACGTTGTCAAATCCTTGTTTGGTGCCGTCACGATCCATCGATGTTAGGAGAATTTCACCCGCGCCCTGTTTTTGCATAAAACGCGCCCATTCAATGGCATCAATACCGGTAGGATTACGGCCGCCATGCGTAAAAATCTCAAATTTACCAGGAGCTACCTGGCGCGCATCCAGAGCCACCACAATACATTGCGCACCAAATTTATGTGAGGCCTCGCCTACAAATTCGGGATTCTTCACCGCAGCAGTGTTGATGGAGACTTTATCAGCTCCCGCTAATAACAACGTACGGATATCATCCAGCGCCCTTACACCTCCGCCCACCGTCAATGGCATAAAACATTGTTCGGCTACGGCCGCTACCGTATCATAAAGCGTTTCACGATTATCACTGGAAGCGGTGATATCTAAAAAACATAATTCATCGGCCCCCTGGGCATCGTAGAGTTTAGCTTGTTCAACCGGATCACCTGCATCGATTAAATCAACAAACTGCACCCCCTTGACCACACGTCCATCTTTTACATCAAGACAGGGAATAATACGGGTTTTCAACATGGGATTTCCTTATCCGTTGGCTATTTGCAGTGCACGCGGCACATCGATTTTTTTATCATAAAGGGCGCGGCCAATAATCACCCCCTCAATCCCCACATGCTCCATTGCTTTGACTGCACTGATATCGTCTGTTTTAGACATACCACCGGAAACAATCACAGGAATAGATATGGATTTTGCCAAGGTTTTAGTCCCTTCCAAATCAGGTCCGGTTAGGGTGCCGTCGCGGCTGATATCGGTATAAACAATGGCCGACACACCTGCATCTTCAAATTTTTGAGCCAGTTCAATCACGGTCACTTCCGATGTTTCTGCCCAGCCTTGGATGGCCACTTTGCCACCCCGCCCATCAATACCCACCACAATTTGTCCAGGAAAAAGGCGACAAGCCTCTTTAACGAGGTCTGGATTATGCAAGGCAATCGTTCCTAAAATCACACGTGTGATTCCCATCGTCAGCCATCGCTCAATCGTGGCAATGGTACGGATACCTCCGCCGAGCTGAATCGGCAACGATATGCGCTTGATAATCGATTCAACCGCGCTTTCATTAACCGGCTTGCCTTCTAACGCGCCGTTGAGATCAACCAGGTGAAGATAGGAAAATCCCATATCCTCAAATGATTTTGCCTGAGCAGCAGGATCGTGGTTAAACACCGTTACTTTATCAAACTCGCCTTGAAACAGGCGAACACATTGGCCGTCTTTTAAATCAATCGCTGGAAAAATAATCATGAAGCTTTTCCTTTATCCTTCATCACAGGTAGCACGATTTATGCTACATATTCAAAAAATTAGCAATAATAACCTGTCCCGTTTCCTGGCTTTTCTCCGGGTGGAACTGAGTCGCGACAATATTATCTTTAGCAACAATAGCCGTTAGTTCGCGACCATGGGTAGTGGTTGCTACGACCACACCGGACTCATGTACATCCATATAATAACTATGGACAAAATAAGCGTGGTCACCTGAGCTAATCCCATTCACAATAGGATGCGGGGGGAGGTTAAGCGATAATTCATTCCATCCCATGTGAGGCACTTTGATATGCTGTTGTGCAACGGGAATGGAAATCACAGAACCTTTAATCCACCCTAAACCTTGATGAATTCCGTGCTCTTTTCCTTCTTGCGCCAATAACTGCATACCCACGCAAATGCCCATAAAAGGTTTTTGCTGGATAAACACTTGATCCTGCATCGTGTCAATCATGCCCGGAATCGCTTTAAGCCCGGCCATGCAATCCCCAAATGCCCCAACGCCAGGAAGCACGATATGCGAAGCCAGGATAAGATCATTAATATTTGACGTTACCTTAACTTCGTGTTTTGCACCCGCCACTTTTTCAAACGCTTTTGCTGCGGAACGCAGATTGCCTGATCCATAATCAATAATAGCGATGGTCGACATAGCTAAACCCATCCTTCTGACCAATGCTTAGGCATCGTCGGCGCCGCAGGTCCCTGTGTTGTTTTTATCTGATTGAGTATGCCCACATAATCATTGAAGAAACGCAGATATGCTTCGGTCTTATTACTACACACTAACGTATGCACCATAACATAGCCTTTTTTGAGCTTAGAACGAATCACCCAATCCATACCACTAAAACCAATCCACACACTCAGCGCCAGATTAATAACCATACCTTCGTAATGACCATGCTCAATCAAAGTGCCCGTACCAAAGATCATAATCAACGAGACCACAAGACCTTGCCACCATAATTGTTTATAAAACAGCCACAGGAAGGTTAAACCGAAGGCAAAAATATTAAATTTTTCAGCTATAAAGAGGGTGGTATCAAAATGGTTAGGGCTATTGGGCTTAGCTAGAACAACGTAGGTTTTGCTCATAATTTGCCTTTCGTAGAAGGAATTTCATTAGCTTTACGCGGATCAATATCCACCGCAACACGCAACGCCCTAGCCAATGCCTTAAAGCATGATTCCACGATATGATGATTATTGGTGCCATAGAGATTTTCAATATGCAAGGTTGCTCCAGCCGCCTGGGCAAACGCCTGAAACCATTCTTTAAAAAGTTCGGTGTCCATATCGCCTAATTTATCACGGGTAAAGTCCACCTTCCAAATCAGGTATGGACGATTGGAAAGATCAATCGCTGCACGGGTAAGTGTCTCATCCATCGGGATGTAACTATGCCCGTAACGGACGATACCTTTGCGTTCTCCCAATGCTTTAGCCACAGCTTCACCGATAGCAATGCCGGTATCCTCTGTTGTATGATGATAATCAATGTGCAAATCGCCTTTCGCTTCCACTGTTATATCAATCAGACTATGGCGGGATAACTGCTCTAACATATGATCCAAGAAGCCAATACCCGTACTGACATGATAAACACCCGTACCATCCAGATTGACCTCAACATGGATAGAGGTCTCTTTGGTTGTACGGCTGATCTGTGCGATACGCGCTTGGGTAGCAGGCAGTGTGGCTGTCATAATCGACTCTTTTTTTAATTACCGTGGCCCATTATACAATAGATAGTTAAAGATTCCTAGCCTACTTTATCAACAGAAAAACCATGCAAAAAGCCCGATGGCTTACTCCATAAAACCCCTTGATTGGCACAAACAACTCTCTACCTGCCTCTTTCCCACTACCCATTGAAAAGCCCGTTTTTGGATTAATTCCGAAATTTCTTTCAAACTCTCTTACTACATGAGGATTTTCAACGGCACGACGGATATATTCGGAAGCAAAATAGGCCGAATCAGTAATCCCTTTGCCTCCAAAACCAGTTCCTATAAATAACCCATTGGCAATTTCTGTTATAACACCCGAATTAAGAGCATTAATGGGACGCCAACATGATTTAACTGAAAAAATTTCAACTCGTTTTTGAGGAAAAATGACCTTGGCTGCATACCAAAGATTATTAATAGCCGCACCGACTGGCAATCGCTTGGTACCAATGGCACCACCACACGTTGTTTTTACTAATGTCCAGGTTTCCCTAGTCTGCTCATCCGTTATAGTCTTTATCGGTGTAAAATGGCTATTATTTGAATCTATAGGGCATTTTATGTCACCCTCTACTAACAAATAGGCCGAATATCCACTTGCAGGCGTAATTTTCTCAATAGGATTCAGAAGTTTGACAGCCTTCTCAACGTTGTATTCGGCATTAGCTCCAAAGGACGTATAAACCTTGCTCGTACGAATAATGGTTTCTTTTGGGATATCATGTTGATCGAAACCTTCATCAATACCAACGCCGGAAACCTCATTCGATTTGGAATTGATAAGAATGCTGTTTACCTGCCCTCGAATAACAATCCCTCCTTTTTTTCTAATTGCCTGAGTTAAAATTTCAAATGTATTGGGATTTATATTGCCATCCCCTTCCACTTCCCATGCAGACCCTCCGTCACCAAACGTTGGTAATGTTCCAACTTTTTTATGCACTTCATCCAGCGAAATTTTCTTACATTCAATACCATAACGCTTTAGCATTACGGCCATCTCTTCCATTTCTTTTGTTTCTGCTTCGTTATAGGCAATACGAATCGTATTTTTACGATGCAACAACGGCTGCCCAAGATCCACCGAAACCTGATCCATTATTTTTCCACTGGAAATAGCCATAGGAATGGTCTTATCCAGAATCGTATCGTGCCCACGTATCTTTTGGTATTTATATTTCAAGCCATTCCATAAATATCCGGCACCCACGTGCCATACATTTCGACCAAAAAATGGATTAAACAAGGCTGGCGGAAAGATTTGTCCAACAGTATAATTATCACGCTCAAAATTCTCACTTGCGACCGTTCGATACAAACTCAAACCCAGAATACTAAGCGCGCTGAAAGCCGGATCGGTATACATTGGCGTTGCATGGCTAACGTGAAACTGACCAGAGCTTCCACTTTTTGATGGCGAACGTTTTATATCAATAGGCTCCACATAAATGGGGGGGCTCTGCCAATCAGGCAGACGTTTCTTGCTCCACAAATCGGTCATCAGATAGGCGGCCCATAGAGCCGAAATGCCTCCCGAAAGAACGGCAACAGCTGGACGGTCCTCTGCAAATTTATAATTTTTCCTCTTAAGATCGGAATCATGGGCAATAAAGGTCTTTAAAGGCTGATCCACACATAAATTACTCGGCGCAGCTAGCGCATGGCCATTCACTTCATCAGCAAAATTTTTTGAGACAAAATCCACAAGTCTTTTGTCTGTGCTAACCCATATATTCCAGCCATGGTTACTGCGCAGGAAGCCACTCTCAAACCAATTACTTTCAATAGCCTGCTGTTTAGCATAATTGATAAATTCATCTACTGATTCTGAATATTTTGCTTTATTAGCCTGCGATCCAGAAGCAGTGCAATAATACCTAACAAGGACATCAGGCTTAATTACATCGCCACAGACAACATTATGCCTAATATAACCCTGAGACTTACAACCGCCTCCCCCAATGCCAACAAGTGGAATTCCATTTTTTTGAAGATTCGCTGCGCTCTTTTTCATTCTACACTTACAAATTACATATGATGTCTATTCTTTATACTCCACCCCACCTTGTCATTCATTACCTTTATGGAAAAGTGAACGTCAAAAAACTTTGACGTAACACAAAAGACCGTGTATTACATCAAACATCTGAAAGTGAAAACGTCGTAAAGATTGGCACTTATGGTAACCGATAATTTGCTGGGAATCAACAAGTTGTCTAAACAAATTATTAAATTATAAAATAATGAAAAATAATCATAAGAAAGGCTCACTCTCCCTTAATTATTTTCTTATCTTTAGCTGCATGTTCTGTGTGGTCTTTGTTTTATCTACCATATACGTGTTATCCCTCTACCAATCACGAAAAACACTTAAGGATCATGCACTCTTTCGATCAGCCCACCAAATAGGCCAAGAACTCCAACTTTCATTTGATTATGTTAATAATCTGCTTGTTTTTCTTGGTGAAAAAATCCTCGAAAACGATCCACATAATCTTCCTCAAATTACAGAGCTCCTTCAAGGCAGGCTTGTCAATAACGACAGCATCCGCGACCAATTTTCATGGGCCATGTTTGATTGGTCTACGCCAGATAAGCAAATGAGGGCTAGCACCCCCTGGGGAATCATGAAAAAGCCCAAAGATATTTCACATCGGTATTATGCACACATGGCGTTTAAAGAACCCTGGAAAATGCATTTTGATAAACGCGACATTGGCATATCAAGCGGGCAACTTATTATTCCGGCCGGTATGGGCATCACCCATGCAGATGGAACCCCCGCAGGAATTCTTTCGCTTGGTTTCCAAATCTCGCGTATCTCTCAGCGATTTGAACAAATTCTTGGCACGTCCAATATCAGCTTTATTATCATTGATGGCCACCATGCGCCCGCCATTCAGTCTGCTGATATTGAAAATAATGCCATCCATGATCACGACATTCAACTTGCTTTACATAAGATACCACAGATTAAGGGCTATCACCCCCTGTCTACTCCACTTATTCTGGGAGACACCGTCTTCTTAAGTTATTACGCTATGGAGCATTATCCATTTATTATTTTAGTTGGCTATAACCGTACAATTTTTTATCAAGAGCTACGCGAAGTTCTGCTTCCTGGAATAATAGGATTCGCGACGATCGGCGGCGTTTCGCTGCTGTTATTGTGGTTGCTTCGATATCAAATTATTGCACCGACTCTAGAGCTGTCCAAAGCAGCTGAGCTACTTTCACGCAATGTGGAGACAGTCATCATCCCCAAACCTAGAGCTCGAGAATTAAGGGTGCTGGCAAGGCAGCTTGTGAATGTAAAACGTCATATCAAGAAAATCCACCGCGTCGAAAAGCAATTGATCCATGCCAAAATTGAAGCCGAAAAAGCAAATTATGCCAAATCCAAATTCCTGGCTAATATGAGCCATGAACTTCGAACGCCACTGGTAACCATTAACGGCTATTCCGAATTTTTGACCCATAAAATGTATGGCTCGCTTGACCCGCGCTATGTTGAGGCCGGCGGTTATATCAACACCGCAGGAAATCATCTGCTACACTTAATTAATGAAATCCTCGATCTATCCAAGATCGAAGCTGGAAAGATGGAAATGGATGAACAGCCCTTTGATTTTAATCGTTTGTTAAAAACATGCTGCTCCTATATCAAAGAAACCGCACGAAAAAAACAAATTGAGATTTCAACCGAGACTCCCGATAATCCGCCAGCTCTTTATGCTGATCAGCTGCGCATAAAACAAATACTGCTTAATCTTTTATCCAATGCGGTTAAGTTTACCCCGGAAAAAGGACATATTTTCCTCAAATTTTATGTGCGCGATGGTGCACTATTTTTTGAAATCACGGATACTGGCATTGGTATTGCCGAAGAAAACATTCCATTAATCTTGTCCGAATTTGGGCAAATCTATCAAGAGGGCTATGAAAAGGCAACGGAAGGAACCGGACTTGGCCTGCCTATTTCCAAACGACTGGTTGAACTTCATCAAGGTACGTTTACCCTCACCAGCACCCTTAATGTGGGAACCACTATTATTATTCGATTCCCTCCAGAAAGATTACGTTAGCCCTTGTATTTTTAATTTTGGTACCCAATTATAGAGATATAAACCAAAGGAGTGTTTATGCTAGAACACCATGATCCTCGGACTATATACGGCACAACGATTCTTTCAGTACGCCATAACGGCAAAGTGGTGATTGCGGGAGATGGACAAGTTTCACTTGGCAGCACAGTGATTAAGTCAACGGCAAAGAAAATTCGAAAACTAGGGGATGGCTCAATTATTGCAGGGTTTGCTGGATCAACCGCAGACGCGTTTACATTATTCGAACGCCTCGAAGCAAAGTTAAGTGAACATCGTGGTCAATTAACCAGGGCATGTGTTGAGCTCGCAAAAGACTGGCGCATGGACAAATACTTAAGACGTCTTGAGGCCATGCTTATTGTGATTGATAGCAAAACAACCTTAGTCCTTACCGGCACAGGCGATGTCCTGGATCCCGAAGACGGGATCGTTGGCATTGGCTCTGGTGGCATGTTTGCCTTGTCTGCTGCTAGAGCACTCGTTTCTGTTGATCATCTGGATGCTGAAGAAATCGTCAGACGTTCGATGAAAGTAGCCGCCGATATTTGTGTTTATACCAACAATAATATCATAGTTGAAACCTTGATTGCCGAAACCCCTTAATATTAAGTAGATAGCCCTATGTTCCGCAGAAAAAATGACTCAGGAAACTCCCTTCTTTCGTCGATCAGCAAAGGAATGGATGAACAGCAACGCCCAGAAAAAACCGTTGAAGAATTATCGGTACTGGAGCTTGAAACATTAACTCCACTTGAAATCGTCCGCGAACTTGATAAATACGTCATTGGTCAAGGTGATGCTAAACGAGCTGTCGCGATTGCCCTTAGGAACCGTTGGCGTCGTCGCAAGGTCTTGCCGCCACTTCAAGATGAGATCATGCCAAAAAATATTTTAATGATTGGACCCACCGGCGTTGGTAAAACAGAAATCGCTAGGCGTTTAGCCAAACTTGCCAAAGCACCTTTTATCAAAGTGGAAGCCACGAAATTTACTGAGATTGGCTATGTTGGACGCGACGTCGACTCCATTATCCGCGATTTACTCGATATGGCGATTATCCAGGTACGCGAAGAGATGCGCAAACTGGTTGAAGCCAAAGCCGTTATTAAAGCAGAAGAGCGCGTTTTAGATGCCTTGGTTGGTGCAGGTGCAAGCCCAGATACGCGTGAAAAATTCCGCAAAATGTTGCATGACGGAGTCCTTGATGACCGAGAAATTGAAATTCAGATTATGGACAACAGCAACAATATGATGTCGACCTTTGATATTCCAGGCGCACCTGGAAGCCAGATGGGCGTCTTTAATTTAGGCGACGTACTCGGTAAAGCCATGGGTAACGAACGCACAAAAACTCGCCGCGTCACCGTTGAGGAATCGTTTGAAATCCTGATGGCCGAAGAAAGTGATAAATTAATTGACGAAGAACAAATCATTAAAATTGCCATTAACCGCACTGAAAATGACGGGATCGTCTTTCTTGACGAGATTGATAAAATCACCGGACGTGAAGACCGCAAAGCAAGCGAGGTCAACCGTGAGGGGGTCCAACGTGACTTGCTGCCCTTGGTTGAAGGCACTACCGTTACCACTAAATATGGCCCGGTTAAAAGCGATCATATTCTCTTCATTGCATCGGGCGCTTTCCATATGGCGAAGCCTTCCGATTTATTACCGGAATTACAAGGACGCTTTCCCATTCGTGTAGAGCTTAAAGCCCTTACCGAAGAAGATCTTGTCCGCATTCTGGAGGAACCCGAAGCAAGCCTGATTAAACAATATGAGGCCCTGCTGTTAACCGAAGGTGTACGACTTGAGTACCGAAAAGAAGCCCTCCTTGAAATTGCCAAACTGGCAACAGACGTTAATCGTGCCGTTGAAAATATTGGTGCACGCCGCTTACACACCATTATGGAAAAATTATTAGAAGATTTGAGCTTCGGTGCCGACCAACGACATGGAGAACATGTCATTATCGATCAGCCTTATGTACAAGAAAAGCTCAAGGGACTTGCGCAAAATATGGACTTATCGAAATTTATCCTCTAAAAAATGAATATTGTTTTTTGATATCGTGTGAGCTTACGTCATGTCGCGTCTTTTTTCGGGTATTCAGCCTACGGGCAATCTTCATCTAGGTAACTACCTTGGCGCCATCCGCCATTGGATCACGCTGCAATCCCAGTATGAATCACTTTTTTGCATCGTGGATCTTCACGCCATTACCGTACCGCAAGAGCCTGAAGAACTAAGAAAACACATCCGGGAAACCGCCGCAACCTATATTGCCTGCGGTATTGACCCCCATAAAACCACGATCTTCCAGCAATCGCAAGTGGCCGAACATTCTGAACTGGCGTGGATATTACAGTGTATGACCCCGATGGGCTGGCTTAACCGCATGACTCAATTTAAGGAAAAAGCTGGCAAGGATCGCGAACGCGCGTTTAGTGCCCTTTTTACCTATCCGGTTCTAATGGCCGCCGATATTTTGCTCTATAAGACACAGATTGTTCCCGTAGG
This sequence comes from Alphaproteobacteria bacterium, assembly GCA_016722515.1. NCBI lineage: Bacteria > Pseudomonadati > Pseudomonadota > Alphaproteobacteria > Alphaproteobacteria bacterium. The sequence continues at coordinate 444,276 of JADKJE010000002.1, read as the reverse complement.
CGACGATCAAAAACAACATCTAGAACTAGCTCGGGATATTGCTGGTAGCTTTAATCAACGTTTCGGTGTTGATTTTTTCCCGCTCCCAGAACCTTATATTCAAGGCGAAACCACCCGCGTCATGAGCCTGCGGGATGGCTCCAAAAAAATGAGCAAATCCGATCCTTCTGATTATTCACGTATTCATCTTACTGATGATGCGGACACGATTTTGCAAAAAATTAAGAAAGCAAAATCCGATGCCGTACAAGGGTTATCCTATGACCAGGACGCACGGCCAGAAGCCAGCAATCTTATTAATCTCTATGCGGCTTTTTCTGGACTTAGCCGTGATGGCGTAGTTGAAAAATATGCTTCTTCGGGATTTTCCGTTTTTAAATCAGATTTAGCCGAACTGGTTTCCGAATACGTGGCACCCATAGGCGTTGAAATCAACAAGCTCTTACAAGATCCACCCTATCTCGATCAACTCCTCAAAAAGGGAGCCGACACCGCCAGTGCGATTGCTCAAAAACATTTAAGCGAGATTAAACAGATTGTTGGCCTCACATAAGCAACCACGTTCTGCATTGCAGCAATGTTTTATCCCCAACAGAGGGGATAATACAACTAACCAATAAATTCTTTAAGCGATTTAACAAACGCCATGTTCTCATCTTCTTTACCGATGGTAATACGCAGGCAAGCTGGCAATCCGTAATTAGCAACCATTCTTGGTATGATGCCGCGCTCCATTAACCAGTCGTTGGCCGCGATTGCTTGTTGTGCGCCACCTGGAAATGAAATCAGAATAAAATTAGCCACACTGGGATACACATGAAGGCCCATATCACGGCACTGCTGAGATACCCATGGCAGCCACTCATCATTAAATGCTTTTGCTTTGGCCGTATGTTCGGCATCCAAAACAGCCGCAACGGCGGCCACTTGAGCACATGCTGCTGTATTAAACGGACCACGGACACGGTTTAGGACATCCGCAACATCTGCCGGACAATACCCCCAACCGATACGCAAACTGGCCAAACCATAAATTTTAGAGAATGTACGGGTTACCACGGTATTATCCGTTTTTTCAACCAATTCAATGCCGTCAGAATAATCTTTTTCAGATACATATTCAGCATAGGCACCATCAATAACCAGCAGAATATCGTCACGCAGACCCTTCCGCAAACGCCATAATTCATCACGCGTAACGTAGCTGCCTGTAGGATTATTCGGATTTGCCAAGAACACAATTCGTGTTTTAGGCGTAACCGCAGCTAAAATGGCATCAATGTCGGCACGAAGATCCGCCTCTTTTACAGCGACCGGTGTTGCACCCGCGATCATCGCATAAATCGGATACATTAAAAATCCATGTTCGGTGTAAATAACGTCTGACCCAGCTTCCGCATAGGCTTTACACAACATCCCAATCACTTCATCGGAACCAGCCCCGCAAACAATGCGGTCAGCATCAAGTTCATAGACTTGTGCAATGGCTTGACGCAGCTGTGTTGAGCCCCCATCAGGGTAACGATGCAATGTTTTGACCGCAGCATTATAAGCCTCTATTGCCTTAGGGCTTGGCCCAATCGGCGTTTCATTCGAGGATAGTTTGATAATCTTACTGACTCCCGCAGCCGCCTTCGATTTACCAGGCGTATAAGGAGTAATGCCATAAATAGACGAGAGCGGTTTTAGCGGCATGATTTTTTTTCCTGCATTAAATCGTAACAATAGGGTTAGCGTAAGCACCAATCCGTTTAATGTAGTTCATGTGATTATCAAGTTCTTTTGAAATCACGGTTAAAAGCGGATCATACTGTTGGATAAATCCCGACACTTTAATCAAGTGGTCGACAGCCTTTTCATCACCAGGAGTAGGGGACTGGGCAATCCATTCCGCCGAAATTTTAATACTTTGAAGCGCTTTACTGATCGTATTTTTACTGACCGTAAGCGGCGTATTTAAAACCAGCAACGTTGAATCATCTCCTGTAGGCTCAGGCTTAACCTTACCAAGCGCCAATACTGATTTTTGCTCATTTGCCGTATCACAGACAACCGGCAAAACAGCGAATACAGACACATTATCTTTGAGATTTTGCCACCAATAATGGTTCGGCACTTCTTGCCAATGCAACGGCACCACACCAATAACAGAGTCATTTTTTTCAACATCGCTCAAAACAGAACCAATGCTTACATGTTTATTAATAGGAACAAACGAACCAAAATATTCCCTGGCCAGCCAGTAACCTTTGCTTTCATCTCCTCCAAAAACCGACACTTTCAATTTTTGTTCATGAAACAGTGATGCAGAGATAATCATCCGCCACATCGAAGCAATCGCCGCATCTGGAAAATGAGGACGAAGCTCCATTACTACCCGTTTCAGAATAGCAGCCTCACGGCCTGGTTTTAAGAAACAACCATTGATTCCCATTTCTTTTTTATGGCGACCAACCTGGTCAACAATCGCCAAACGATCCTTTAAAAGTGATATAATCTGGTCGTCAATTGCATCTATTTGGGTTCGTAATTCTAAAAGCACATTATCGTGTGTTAACATATCAATCCTAGCTGACTCTAAAAGCCTCTTGTTTTATTGCTCATTATCACTACAATAAAAACAGCTAAATGTATAGGATTTTTGGCTTTCAACGTGGCTGATTTAACACTCCCTCACCCTCTTGCTACCGACGGCGGTATAGTGCGCCTTGCTTCAAGCGAGCCGTTTACCCTGCGCTGCGGGGTGCAATTACGCGATTTTCCACTGGCTTATCAGACCTTTGGAACCCTCAATAGCGACAAATCAAATGCCATCTTGGTGTGCCACGCCCTAACTGGGGACCAGTATTTATGTGGCGAACATCCCGTCACCGGCAAGCCCGGATGGTGGGATGGCTTTGTTGGGCCCGGAAAAGTGCTTGATACTGATCGTTATTACGTGATTGGCTCCAATATCTTGGGTGGGTGCATGGGCACAGTTGGGCCGAAGGAAATAAATCCCGATACCGGCACAACCTATAATCTGGATTTTCCGGTTATCACCATTGCCGATATCGTCAATGCCCAAAAACTTCTGCTCGACTATTTAGGCATTGATAACCTATTTTGCGTTATTGGTGGCTCAATGGGCGGAATGCAGGTGTTAGAATGGACCGCCAAATACCCAGACATGGTCTTTTCGGCCATCCCTATTGCAGCCGCGGCTCGCCATTCTGCACAAAATATCGCCTTCCATGAGATTGCCCGTCAAGCCATTAAAGCCGATCCAGACTGGTGCCAGGGCAATTATCTTAACGAAGGGAAAACCCCCACCAAAGGATTAGCCGTTGCCCGCATGTCTTCCCATATTACCTACCTGTCAGAAACATTGCTGCAAAAGAAATTTGGCCGTTTATTGCAAGACCGCGAGCATGTGACGTATGGTTTTGAAGCTGATTTTCAAATCGAGAGTTATCTGCGCCATCAAGGCATGACGTTCGTGGAACGCTTTGATGCCAATTCGTTCCTGTATATTACCCGCGCTTCCAACTACTTTGATCTGGCTCATGATTATGGCGGCAATCTGCCTAAAGCGTTTGCACGTACTGCCGCCCATTTTTGTGTCATTTCCTTTTCAAGCGACTGGCTGTTTCCCACCATCAACAGCAAAGAAATCGTACGGGCATTGAGTGCGGCGGCGGCTAATGTTGCCTTCGTTGAAGTGGCGACCGACCGCGGCCATGACGCGTTCTTAATTAATGACCCCGATTACGAAGCCACCCTAACTGGCTTTTTGGATAACATGGCCAAACGCCGCGGCCTATGAAACTCCCCCATGTCCTGCTAGGCATTGTTATTGCGTTCCTGTTCGCCAGCGAATGGGTGACAGCGAAGGCAATGATGGACCATGTGCCGGCTTTCTTTTTAAATTGCCTTCGTTTTGCGATTCTATCCACCCTTCTATCTCCCTGGTTATGCAAACCAATTCCCTGCTCCACATGGATGCTTGGGACGATTGCGATCTGTTACATGGTTATCCATTTTGGGTTGGTATTCTTAGGAATGCAGCTTGGCCTGGATGCCTCAAGCACTATTGTGGTTGGGCAAGCCGGCGTTCCCTTTTCTGCATTGCTTGGTTTTGTGGTCTTCAGACACAAACCCCATTATGCCACCATTGCAGGAATCATACTGGCCATCATTGGATTATGTGTTGTTTTTGGCAGCCCAGATATCCGCCATTCTCCTTTAGGATTTGTCTGCGTGGTCACCGGTGTTTTTTCATGGGCTGTTGGCAATATCCTTATTTCAAGGTTACCCCATATTCCTACAGCACAACTCCTGGCGTGGTTTTCACTGTTCAGCGTGCTGCCCCTTGCTGCGATTTCATGGCTTGTTGATCCTGCATGGTCACAACTCATATCGGGCATGACACATTATCACTGGCTTGGAATTATCTACATCACCTGTATTACCACCTTGCTGGGAGATGGCGGCTGGTACTGGCTATTGCAGCGGCACCCCACTCACCATATCGCCCCTTTTATGCTGCTGGCTCCCTTGTTTGGCGCCCTGCTTTCGATTCTCTTCCTGGACGAACAAATAACCGTACCCATGCTAGTTGGCGGTGGCATGATCCTCAGCGGGGTAGCGTTTACGTTTTTGTCGCATCGAACCCAAACATCATCCTTGGCGGAAGGCTAAATAGCTGAAGAATCTCTAAAAGACCGCCTGAGCTTTGTGTATACAACCTCTTGCTCCAACGTCCGCACGTCTGAACAGGCAGGCCCATCACAACGTGGAACTAAGCATCTCTAGAGGTAACAGCAGCTCACTCCAATGCTGGACTGGATAGGGCAGAAGCATAAGACAAACAATATTCACAATATATTCATCAAATATTAACGAACAACAAATATAATACAAATATATTAATTGATATAAACAAAACAACAAAAACAGATTAAAATATGAACTTACTATGACAAAAGATCACAGAGAAAAAAATCAAGTTAGTAGCACCTCAACCATTACATATGATAGAGAAGAGGAAAAGTTTTATGTTGTGACAGAAGGGGGGGGTAAAAAACCTCACAAAGTCGAAGCCACTTTTGCTATGAAAGATAATGTATTCCTGAAGATTAGCGGAGGTATGCCAAATATAACATTTAAGGATAATGATAAACCTTTTTCATTAGGTTTTTATTTGGAAAACAATTTTGAGAAAATTGCAAAAAAAGATCTACCTATCAAAGATTTTAACAAGTCGATTAAAGATCTGACTAATTCCCTATCTTTGATGGTTACTTCGGAGAATAAATTTTTACTTACTACTGGCACTGATAAGCTTTATCTTGCTCTGATGAAAAATTTCATTGAAAAAAACCTTAATAAAGAAAGAAAAGCTATCTTTTATGAAAAATTAGGTGAAGAGGTTAAGCTATCATTAAAAGTTTATAGTGACGAAGTTCCTAAATTTGGAAATACCGCTGATGCAGCCGTGAAGGGGCGTAATAATGTAGATGGCATAGAAAATCGTTTTGATAAAATAACTGCGCTGCTTCAGTGCTTACCCCAGGACATTAGTTCAAAGATAATCAATGAGAGCGTTCCCCTTTTATCAGGAAAGATTCAAAATATCAATTTTACTGAAGGGGACGCAAAGGCCATTGAAAAATACAACAATTGCGTAAATTCCAACAACACGATTACCACAAACAACAACAAAATAGCGAATAATCCCAACCACAAAGATGACACATTACGCGAAAAATCTCGATTAGAAGAAATATTGGAAAAAGAAAATAGCAAGGATAAGAATAAACAAGACGCCGATGTAATAAATTCATGTACGGCCGGAATAGAACGTATGAATCGAACTTTGTCTAATATAAACACGTATAATGAAAACAATAAATACATTAACGAGGTTAACAAAGGGGACTTAATAAAACGATCTCAAGATAACGCTTGGAACAAGGTTGTAGAAAAACGTGTCGTCGATTCAACGCAACAATTGAGACGTATTCAAGGGCATGGCCGACTGATTGAAAGTGTAGCTTTAGCTGCCTTAAAGACGAATGGGATAGAAACCCCCACGACAGCAGATTTTGAAAAAGCACGACAAAAACTAGATAATAAGTTTAGCCTTTGTAATGCATTAGCGCGAGAAGAGAATAGTGAAGAAGTTTATGCAATCGACTTTCATGCGGTAGGACGTAAGGCATTAGCAAACTATTTTGCAAAGAACATGAAAGCACCGGTTTCCATAGAAAGCGCTTTGCGTATCCCCGAAATTCTTTTCGAAGAGCAAGAAAGAGAAGCTCAAAGAAATCTTGAAAACGCGAAAAATGCACAAAAAGAATCTGATAAAAATGAAAAAGCTTCGCCAGAAAAAAGCTCTAAAAATGGGGCAGATCGGGAAGCCCTGCTGCAATCAGAAAACGCAAAATGGGAAAAGTCTGCTCCGGCCGCAGCCAAACGTACGGGTGTAAATATGGGAAGTAGAATTCCCGAAGCTGCTGAAAAAGATGCCGAGCATAAATCAGAAACGATGCGGAAAGACGATAAGGCATCAAACCCATGGCAAAAGACCATTCCTACAGAGTTAAAACGCGATGTGACGCAAACATTAAAAAAGGCTGATCTTGCCGCAATAGAGAAACTCAAAGTTGACGGTCCGAATAAAGATACGATGTCAGGCAAGCAAGCCTCTTGGGTGAATAAAATTACCAATTCTAGAAATAATAATCCTTCTAAAACCCCCTAGTTCTTGCTACTATATAAAAGGATCAAGAATTATTCTAACCGATATTGGTTTATAAAACTATGGCGCGTCAAAAAACAGGAACTGCCGTTGAGTTAACGGAACCCGTTAATGCATTCGATTTAGACATAAACCATGCTCAACTGCAGTATATTGATATCCTTACGAAGCAAGTTGACCTTTCATGGCGGCAAATTAAACAATATGATCCCTCGTACACCCAGGCCACGATTTATACAGAGCCCCCTGTTACGCCTGTGACTCATGATGCACAGATTGAACAATTAACGGCAAAGCGTGATGCCTATAAAACCAGGTTAGAGGCACTTAGAGCCCAGGAGGAAGCCCAGGAGGAAGCACATGAGCGCCATGGTGGTTTTACCACCAGGATCCTCGATAGTCTTTCCAGGCGTGCGGATAGATGCGGTATTCAGTAATTCATTCTTCCGCCGCAAGAGCACTCATCACTCTTCCTGTCTTCGTCAATGGGACACCTGAAACGAGGTTTTAGAGATCGATCAACTTTTTTCCTGACTTCTGCCAAATGTGAGGCTGTTTGGTTTCGTTTTTAATAGAATCATTGAATGACAGCATGTTGCCTTCCCACCTCCCCAACACCCCTCCTCACCGGTCTATACACCAGAGGAGGGGAGACAGGGAGTACTGCGCAACCTACTGTTTCGAAAACCTTATAGGTCTCTCGGAACTTTTCTATAATCGGGATACTAAGGCTACCGCTCTTGTTCTTCTAGGATCGCATGTACATCAAAGAAACATACCAAATCTCCGCAAGACACCCAAATCGAATTTTCTCATTCAATAACATATTGATTTATAATGATCTGAAATTTGAAATCTCAGTAGCCGACGAAAACAAGATATTATTATAATTAGAGACATTAGGGGCTGTCGTGGAGTAATTATTTATTCTTCATCACTTTGGTACTCGCTGCAATGCGATCCATCAGTGCCAGCATCACTCCAGATAACACAAACACAAAATGGATTATCACCATCCACATGATTTCATGTTCCGTAACGGAATTCACTTCCATAAAGACTTTTAAAAGATGGATTCCCGAAATTGCCACAATCGACGCAATCAGTTTTAGCTTTAAATTTGAGAAATCCACTGAACCATGCCACGCTGGCTGATCTTTGTGATTGTCAAAATCCATTTTCGACACAAAATTTTCATAGCCCGAAAAAATAACAATCAGCAACAGATTGCCTGCCAAAGAAAGGTCAATCAACGAAAGGACACCCAACACCGCATTGTTTTGCGTTAACGTGCCAACACTCGTAACCAAGTGATATAATTCCTGCATGAAACTGTAAAATAAAATGACAAGCGCCCCAACCAACCCAATGTAAAATGGAGCCATAATCCAGCGACTTGCAAATAACCCACGCTCAATTATTTTTTCAATAGGTCCTGACATGTTTTTATTCTCCTGAGAACAAAGGAAATAACGTGAATATTTATAACAAAAAAATGCGTACGTGTACACCCTTCAAGCAGACGATAATAGCCCAATTAGCGACCGGCATGGCACACTTTAGCAAAATCTTCTGATAGGCACAATAGACCAGTTTGCGCAATGCGTTTTCAGACGAAAAAGCAGCCTTAGTTTTGCTCTATTTGCGTATCATCCGATGTAATCCCTCTACAGCATGTGTGGTGTAGATGATTTTCGGATACCGACTGATCGGAGACTGAAAATACCTGGATAATGACGCTCAACAGTCTAGTTTTCTATCCTCGGGCAACGAACCTTATTCAACAATCACCGCCCTGTGGTTTGCTCCCTTTACTTTTCAGGACTTTATCGTACACTAGCCAGTATCATGAAATAACGAACAAGATATGCTCTTCACCATTGACCCTTATTTAAACCGCAGTGATTTACAGCTCATCGCAAACCTGGTTCCCCAAGGAGCTCGGGTATTGGATGTTGGCTGCGCCGACGGGTTATTGCTTTCATTTTTGCAAGACACTAAAAATGTCGATGCCAGAGGCATTGAAATTGCCCAGGATAATGTTAGCACCTGCGTTAAAAAAGGCCTTTCTGTTATTCAAGGCGATGCCGATGCTGACCTTCGGTATTTTGGTAATCAGATCTTTGACTATGCCATCGTCTCCAATTCCCTGCAGGCGACTCATCGGCCTAAAGATGTCCTGATAGAACTGCTGCGCATATCGCAGTATGTGATTGTGTCCGTCCCTAATTTTGCCCATTGGTATAATCGCTTTTATCTGTCGATAAAAGGACGGATGCCTGTAAGCAAGTTCCTCAGTTATGAGTGGTATAATACACCCAACATCCACTTTTGTACGATTAAGGACTTGGTGGTTCTATGTAAGGAAGTTGGAGCCACGATTGAAAAACGTTATTATATCGTCGATGATGGCCCGATCCCCTTTGGCACCTGCCCTATGATTGCCAATTTAGTTGGCAAACAAGGGGTGTTTGTTATTACTAAGCCCCAACAATTCTAAAGATTTTTATCTCAACAATGTCACAGATGCGATTTATAGCAGGCATTTTAAACCCGCTTATTACTCGCGCTCAGCCAAATAACGCTCCGCTTCCAAAGCTGCCATACAACCAGTACCAGCAGCAGTGACTGCCTGGCGATAAATCTTATCCTGCACATCCCCAGCAGCGTAAACACCGGCAATCTGTGTTTTGGTACTGTTTGGAGAGGTAATCAGATAACCTTCATGATCCATTTCTAACTGGCCTTTAAACAGGGCCGTATTAGGCACATGTCCAATGGCAATAAAAATTCCATCGACTTTAATTTCCTGGGTAGCGCCTGTTTTCGTGTTTTTTAATATTGCACCCGTTACCCCTAATGGCTCTTCTGTTCCCAAGACTTCGTCTAATTCATGATCCCAAATTACTTGAATTTTAGGATTCTTAAACAGACGATCCTGGAGAATTTTTTCCGAACGCAGTTTATCACGGCGATGCACCAACGTCACCTTACTTGCATGATTGGTTAAATAAAGCGCTTCTTCAACCGCGGTATTGCCGCCACCAATTACCATCACTTCTTTACCACGATAAAAGAAACCATCACAGGTTGCACATCCCGATACGCCAAACCCTTGAAATTTCTGCTCCGTATCCAGCCCCAGCCAGCGTGCCTGAGCACCCGTACAAATAATCACTGTTTCTGCACTATACGTATCGCCTGATTCGCCTTCGCAAACAAACGGACGTTTTGAAAAATCAACCGTTTTAATGTGATCGGTAATTAATGTTGCTCCTACATGGGCGGCCTGTTTCTCCATCTGTTCCATCATCCACGGACCTTGGACGACTTCAGCATAGCCGGGATAATTCTCAACATCAGTGGTAATCATCAACTGACCACCCGGTTGCATGCCCTGCACCAAGATTGGCTTTAAGTTTGCCCGCGCCGCGTAAATAGCTGCCGTGTATCCAGCAGGCCCCGATCCGATAATCAAAACGTTAGTTTGATGATTTGCCATGGTCATTACATCCTTTGAAGGTGAAGCTAAAAACAGACGAAAACAGGGCCGCTAGCGACCCTGTTTTATAAAACTTGTGGCCAATTAAAGATTGCCAGCATTTTGAGTAAGGTAATCAGCCACGCCCTCAGCCGTAGGTTTCATACCCGATTTACCCTTTTCCCAGCCAGCTGGACAGACTTCGCCGTGTTCTGTATGAAATTGCAGCGCATCAACCATACGAATGGCCTCATCCACATTACGTCCAAGTGGCAAATCATTGACGATCTGATGACGCACAACGCCTTTTTCATCAATCAGGAATGTGCCGCGTAATGCGAGAGAATCACGCACCAATACATCGTAGGCACGCGCAATATTTTTGCTGAGATCCGCAACAATCGGGAAACGAACATCACCAATACCACCTTTTTCAACCGGTGTTTTTTTCCAGGCTAAATGGGTAAAATGCGAATCAACCGAAATAGCAATCACTTTGGTATCAAGCTTTTCGAATTCTTCAATACGATTATCAAACGCAATAATTTCAGACGGGCACACAAACGTAAAATCAAGTGGATAGAAAAATAATATCCCTTTCTTTCCGCTGAGATAACGCAGCAAGTTAAAATTTTCATCAAACGTGTTATCCTGCATTACCGCAGTTGCGGTAAAATCTGGGGCGGGTTTTCCAACGAGAACAGCCATGGTTATCTCCTTTATTCTTAATTTGAAATAATCTCTACCGCATGTAAGATAGGGGCAAATCGTTGTGACTTCAAGGCTTATCAATATAATTTTAGTGAGAATTATGACCCCCAAAGCAATCAATACCATTTTCCGGCGTTTTTCAGATCTAAACCCAGAGCCTAAAACAGAATTGGTCTATACTAACACATATACCTTATTGGTTGCGGTTGTCCTTTCTGCCCAGGCAACCGACGTTGGGGTCAACAAAGCCACAGCCGCCCTTTTTTCGAAAGTCAGCACCCCCGAAGAAATGCTTGAACTCGGCGAAGAAACGCTTAAATCCTATATTAAAACCATTGGCCTGTATCAATCCAAGGCAACCTACATCATCGCCCTTAGCAAACGACTGGTTGATGCTTTTGGAAGCAACGTCCCGACGGCTCTTGAAGATCTTCAATCACTTCCTGGTGTTGGGCGCAAAACTGCCAATGTTGTGCTTAATTGTGCATTTGGGATGCCAACCATGGCTGTGGATACACATGTCTTTCGTGTCAGCAATCGTTTAGGACTGGTTCATGAAAAAACACCTGAAGCCACAGAAAAAGCCTTGCTTAACGCAATTCCTAAAACCTGGATGATACATGCCCATCACTGGCTTATTCTTCATGGGCGTTATATTTGCAAAGCTCGCAAGCCCGAATGTTATCGCTGCCCCGTGTCTGATCTATGTGAGTTTACTGCAAAAACCACGTCATAAACGGTAATGCTTGGCCCGTATAGACTTGGCATCCAGCCAGTGTACCTATCACAAGGAATGATAAAAACAGTGAAAAAATAATGCGCATCGGTTAGTCTCCTCAAATCTTACTTATGTCATCCTACACGGTCCCCACGATGAGAACAACGGTTTTAGAACAATGGATAGATCCTCTAGCTTGCGCACACAAGCTTAACCAGACGACCGCTGCAATGGTATTTCTTCATTCGTCACGTGCATATGATTATAGCGGCCGCTATTCCTATTTGGCCTGGGATCCAGCACACACCATCCAAGGCAGCGATCTTGGCCCTCTTCATGCAGCGCTTGATCAACCACATCACCCCACATCCAAACACTGGTTTGGCTATCTGGGTTATGGGATTAAAAACCAACTTGAGCATCTTCCTCACGATACAGCTTCGTTTGTGAACTTACCGGATTACTGGTTTAGCCAGTTTCATTCTACGCTCCTCTTTGATCATGAAAAACAAGTGGTTACCCTGGTTGGCGATAAAGACGCCTCCCATGATCTTTTTGATATGACCTCACCTACGCTTACCTCGCTTCCAAGCGTTGTCGCCCTTCATAGCAACATGACTAAATCAGACTACCTTAACCATGTTGAAACCTTGCAAAAAGCCATTGAAGCAGGTGATCTATATGAAGCAAATCTTACCCGTAAATTTGGGGGCCATTTTGTTTCCACACCTGATTCATTTGATTGCTTTTTGCATTTAACCAAAGCAAGCCCGTCTCCCTATAGTGCGTTTATCCGCTTTGACGATAAGACAGTCATCTCATCATCTCCTGAGCGATTTTTAAGCATTGATGATAACGGTCTGGTGAATGCACGTCCCATTAAAGGCTCCTTCCCCCGTCACGCTAATCCAGCAGAAGATAACCGTCTCAAACAAGCGCTCTTTCTAAGCGACAAAGATCGCTGTGAGAATCTTATGATCGTTGATTTGATGCGCAATGATTTATCAAAATCATGCGTTTCCGGAAGTGTTCAAGTGCCGGCTCTATTTGAAGTAAGCAGCTTTCCGCACATTCATCATATGTCCTCCACCATCACAGGTCAGAAACGTGAAGACATAACCTCACTCTCCTTGGTACTTGGATGCTTCCCTCCTGGCTCGATGACTGGAGCGCCTAAAATTAAAGCCATGGAATGGTGCAGCAACCTGGAAAAAATGTCCCGTGGAATTTATTCAGGGTGTTTAGGATGGTTTTCAAATCAGGATGATTCATGCGATTTATCGGTGGTCATTCGCACGATTGTGATGCAGGGCAATCGATTTGAGTTCCAGGTTGGCGGCGCTATAATTTATGATTCTGTTCCCGAATCAGAATGGCAAGAAACCCTCATCAAAGCAAAAGGCATTTGTAATGCCCTTGGAATTACCTCTGTTGAGATAGCCAAGCTATGAGCGATACGTAAGTATCGCTCACAAGCTTTTTGTCATTCTTTATTTCTTTGCTTGATTTGATAGGTTTTGAGCCCTTAATTCCAAGGTCCGTTTTTCCAAACGGGACATGAATGTCTCCAATCCATCGGTCTGAATTGCGGCTGTAAAATCGGAACGCTGAGTCGACAACAAGCTTACGCCTTCAGCAACAATATCAAACACTTTAAACTGGCTACCCGTTTTACGAACACGGTAATCAACCAACATCGGCTGCTGTCCTGCACGTTTAATCTCTGTTTGAACATAATATTCGTCTTCTCGATCTTTATGAACCCGCTTTACTTCGAAGGTCTCATTCGTGTATTCACGGAATTTAGGCACATAACTGCTAATAATAAATTCTTTATAATCAGTCTGATAATGTTTCTTTTGCTCTTCCGAAGCCGTACGCCAGCTTTTGCCGATCACAAAACGACCAATCCAGTTGACATCCACGGTTTGCAGGAAGATATCTGTCAATTTTGCTTCTTTTGCATTATCCGATATAGATTGATCTTTTAAGAGATTAACCGTCTTGTTACCCGCATCGATGATAAACTGCTTTACCTGCTCTTCATTGGCATGAGCCTGAGGCGAAACAAACAATAATACGGCCAAAACCGCGTTTAAGAAAAACAATCCTTTTTTTGACATAGTCCACCTATTTTATTCAAAACGATTAAGGAGCTTCAATTAATTTGCCATTACGAATAGCGCTGTCACGGCTTTGAAGATATAAACTGCGAACCGTAGCATAGCGATCAAACGATACTTTTTCAATTTGATCGGTTAAATCAAGCAGATGTTCACGCTCATCAATAACAGATACGGCCTTGTAGCTAATATACACGGTATCATCGTTAATATAGGTCATTGGGTCAACAAAAAAATCAACCACCATCCCTACCGCATCACGGACACTGCTTGGGCCAAGCACCGGTATAACTAGGTACGGCCCCGAAGACACCCCATAAACGCCTAACGTCTGGCCAAAATCTTCCTGACGGTAATTGAGCCCGACCTGCTCAGCAAAGTCAAACATACCGCCCAAGCCAAAGGTAGTATTAAAAAACATACGCCAGAAGGTCGTAAATGAATGTTTTACATCACCTTGAGCCACGGCGTTTACAAACACCACAGGCTCACCCAGGTTACGCAGCACACCATGGATACGATCGCGGCCCCAGGTTGGAACAACAGCGCGATAAGCCCTAGCTAACGGCTTAAACAGCACATTATCAATACCTTCATTGACCTTATACACCGCACGATTAAACGGCTCAATGGGATCAAACTGCTTTGGATTTGAGTAAACATCGATGTAATTATCATCCGCATATTCATGCGACGCAGGAACCTGCTTATCCAGGACTTCCGCGTGGGCTTCAGCAACTGAAAATGCGCCGATTCCTATGATAACAGCCGAAAAAATAACATTTTTAAAATATGACATAAAAACCGTTGATGATAATGAATCACTAGTCATGCTAAGCATATTGTCCTTATAATTGGTTAATATGCCCTCATTAGAATAGTACACGTCCGAGCTGACATCTTTTCTGGCCTCTATTTGCCATACCAAAAAACGCCTGACCGTGAACGACACGCACCATTCAGCTCCAACATAGTCTAATTTTAATTAAAAAGAAACATCATCCCGCCTGCCATAAAACATTTTTTTAAAACCGTGGTAGATTAGTCACACTCTCCCATCCATCCCCCTGTGAAAACGCACCCATAAATAGAAAAATCCATTAGGATACGGTTGAAATTCCTATTTGTGCATCATCTGCAATCGCAGGCACCGCACTAATCGCCTTCTTTTGGAAAACATATGCAACACCCGGCTTATCTTTATAAAGTTTAAATTCTTCTTTAGTCACCATTTCTAACCCGACATCGACACCTAGCGTCTCTACATAAGAAGGTGAATGGACAAACGATTCGAGGGTTGGAACCATATGAAATCCGGGCTCATCGTCTTTTTGAATGGTAAAGATATAAAGGCCTCTTGGGGCCAACTTAGCTGCAACCCCCGTAAACACAACGGAAAGATCGCCAATAAATTCAAATAACCCAGCAGCCACAATCACATCAAAGGTTTCATCCGCCTCTGAAGCGTAAGTCTGAACATCTATTTCCTTCACAAAGTTATAGGTCGCCCGCTCATGGACCAACCGTTGACGGGCGCGATCCAGCATCTGCACTGAGATATCGATCCCCTTTATTTTAAAGGCCATGTCATTTTCTCTAAACAGCGCAGCACACAAACCAGTGCCACATCCTAAATCCAGGATACTCCATTTATCGTTTTGCGTTTTATCAAAATGGGTTCTGGCAATTTCAAAACATTTTTCGTGCCCACGATATTCTTGGGTCTGCACATATTCATTATCATAGTCAGCCGCAATATGGTTAAAATAATCCTTTACAACCCCCAAAGGAAGGTCGTTCACATCTGAGCGCCCCTGGAGCAATGCCAACATATAATGGGCCTCTTGATGGTTGGGATCAAGGGCCAATACTCTTTGAAAATTGCCCAGTGCTTTATCATTTTTTGCCTGCAAATAATGACATCTGCCCAATTGATAGATGGCAGGCACATACTCAGGATAGAACCGTAACAACATGTTAAACCGGAAAACAGCATCCTTTAAATGCCCCTTTTCCAAATGGCTCATGCCAAGGTTATAGTTGGTTGAAACAAGATCTTTCATCTTTTCGCGCGCGCCCATTAATTCATCATAGGCAACCTTAAAACGAGTTTGTACAAATTGGTTTACTTGTACGGCCCCCTGCTGAAAACTATCCAAAGCCTTAATACGAAACTGTTTGAGCATATACATTAATTTCTTGTCTAGATGTGCGTTTCACTGTATACCTCTTGGTGCTATTTGACAAGCCACCGCCTCATTTTGCAATGAAACTTCAGATAATCCCAAAAGGTCGTCCTTATGTCATCATTTATCGCAGATCGTTTAAATTCCATTAAACCCTCCCCAACAATTGCCGTTACCATGAAGGCCCAGGAGCTAAAAGCAGCGGGCAAAGATGTGATTGGCCTTGGCGCTGGTGAGCCCGATTTTGACACTCCTGACTCCATCAAGAAGGCCGCAACGGAGGCCATGAACAAGGGTGATACCAAATATACTGCCGTTGATGGAACCGCCGCATTAAAGAAAGCTATCTGCGCAAAATTCAAGCGTGAAAATAATCTTGATTATGATCCTTCCCAAATTACCGTTGGCTGCGGAGGGAAGCAAGTTATCTATAACGCCATGTTTGCCACCCTTAATCCTGGGGATGAAGTGATTATCCCGGCTCCTTACTGGGTTTCATACCCCGATATCGTGGCGCTTGCCCAAGGCACGCCGGTTATCGTTCAAACCAAATCCATAGATAATTTTAAAGTTTCTCCTGCTGATCTTGAAAAAGCCATCACCCCTAAAACCAAGTGGCTGATCCTCAATTCGCCAAGCAATCCAACCGGAGCCGCCTATACTAAACCAGAACTAAAAGCCCTGGCCGATGTCCTTGAAAAACACCCGCACGTCTATGTCATGACCGATGATATTTATGAGCATATCATCTATGATGGCTTTGCATTCCACACATTCGCTGAAGTAGCTCCGAATCTGTATGACCGCATCTTGACGGTGAACGGCGTTTCAAAAGCCTATTCCATGACAGGATGGCGTATTGGCTATGCTGGTGGCCCTAAAAACCTGATCAAAGCCATTGCCATACTCCAATCGCAAAGCACGTCTAATCCATGCTCTATCAGCCAGGCAGCCGCTGTAGAAGCACTGAATGGCGATCAATCCTTCTTGAAAACATGGCGCGACGCTTTTCAAAGCCGCCGCGACTTGGTCGTGAAGAAATTGAATCAGATTCCTGGTTTGGATTGCAACAATCCCGAGGGCGCGTTCTACGTTTTTCCGTCTTGTGAAGGATTATTTGGCAAAAAAACACCCCAGGGTGCGATATTGCAAAATAGCAATGATGTCGGAGCTTATTTACTTGAACAGGCTCTCACTGCCGTAGTGCCAGGTATTGCTTTTGGTGCGGAAGGTTTCTTTAGAATTTCATACGCAACCTCCGAAGCTTTACTGACAGAGGCCTGCGATAGGATTGCTAAAGCTATTGGTGAATTAAAGTAATTTTTCACTTATACGTTTTATCCGCCCTGTACGTTATGTGTACGGCATATCGAATTTAAACCTGTGGAGACGCCCATGTCCATTAGGATACTTCCGCCATTGGTTGTTAACCGCATAGCTGCTGGCGAAGTGGTTGAGCGCCCTGCCTCAGTGGTCAAGGAATTGACTGAAAATGCGATGGATGCCGGGGCCAAAACGCTTGATATTACCATCCATCAAGGTGGACGAAATTTAATCCGTATCCACGATAACGGCCACGGCATGTCTCCTGATGAATTGCCGTTAGCCCTTGAACGCTACGCCACCTCAAAACTGGAAGATGACACACTGCTAACCATAAACCACTTTGGGTTTCGTGGCGAAGCCTTGCCAACCATAGCCAGTGTTTCGCGTTTAAGCATTTCTTCTCACAAAAAAGGCACACATGAAGCCTGGAAAATCATGGTTGAAGGAGGCCTCAAACATGATGTTGTTCCAATATCACTGCCAGAAGGAACGGTGGTTGAAGTACGCGATTTGTTTTATGCAACCCCGGCACGGCTTAAATTCTTAAAGTCCGAACGAACAGAACTTCAGCAGATCCAGGAACTCATCAAGAAATTTGCCCTGGTCCATCCCTCTATTTCTTTCACCTTAAACACCGAACAAGGCGTTAATCTGCACTATCCAGCCACCACCACCGATCTGGACGGCTTCAAGCAACGCATTACTCAGGTTCTTGGAAAAGAATTTAAGGACAATCTTCTTCCTATACAAGGCACTCATCAAGGCCTGGAACTGAAGGGGTTTATAGGACTCCCTACGTTTAATCGTAAAACTTCTGCCTATCAATTTTTCTATGTCAATCAGCGCCCTATTCAGAGTCGTTTACTTCAAGGTACCCTGCGCGCCGCCTATCAGGATGTCCTGGGCCACGATAGCTATCCTATTGCCATCCTCTTTTTAACGCTGCCTACCGATGAAGTCGATGTCAATGTCCACCCGGCCAAAACCGAAGTACGCTTTCGCGATGACTCTCTCATACGTCACTTGGTTTATAGCTGCGCCAAGGATGCAATACGTCAACATGGGCATCACACATCAACCACCGTTTCCGACCAGGCCCTTCAATTGTTGGAAACGCGCTATACCAAGCAAGGAGCTTCCGAGCAGACAGCGCCTACTTACCCCTCCTCGTCGTCGCCTTATGTCCCCAGCAAACATTCGCACCCCCTGCATTCCCTCTATCAACCACTGTCTCCATCGGGTATTTCCGCCCATGAGCAATCCTCAAAACCTACTTTATTTGAACCGATCCCGCCTTCTTTAAAAACAGAACAATCGGAATCTGAACCCAATTTTTCTTCGGATATCCAAGCACTCGCAGAATCTCATCCGTTAGGAGCTGCCAAATGTCAGCTCCATAAAACCTATATTGTCGCCCAAACACACGACAGCATTATTATCGTTGATCAGCATGCCGCACATGAACGCATTACCCTGGAAAAACTAAAAACAGCTTCTCACGATAAAACACCGCACTCCCAACGGTTGCTGATCCCTGAAGTAATAGAAGCGCATGAGGCGGCTATTGAAAAGCTTATGGACCTTCAATCCTTTTTTCAAAAACTAGGATTATTCTACGAACGCTTTGGCGATGCAGCCATCATTGTCAAATCATTGCCCTCCCTGTTTAAAGATGTCAACCCCAAGGAATTAATGCGTGATGTCCTGGATGAACTCCACGAACATGGCGTTGCAGGAAATGTGGAAGAACGCATCAATCATCGCCTTGCCACCTATGCCTGCCACCACAGCATCCGTGCTGGCCGTTTTTTATCTATTGCCGAAATGAATCAATTATTGCGCGATATGGAGTCCACGCCTCTTACCGGCCAATGTAATCATGGACGACCAACCTATGTTAAGCTAAGCTTAAATGACATCGAACGATTATTTGGACGAAAAGAATAAAAAATAAGGAATAAATCTATGTCATTTACCCTTAATGAATCGTGGGTCATCCTGGCCATCCTCCTTACCCTCATCAGCGTAGGTGGAACAAAATTCCTCATCAAGTATTTAGTAACGCTGGATTTTTTTGATGTTCCCGTATCACGCAGCAATCATACAAACCCGGTAGTAAAGGGTGGAGGAATCATTATTTTTGCCTGTCTAGCTGTTGGATGGTTATTAGCGCCGGTTTTAACATTAGATATGGCAGGCCCTACCAATCTTCCCCTGCCTTTATTTATAGGTGCCGCTGTGTTGTTTGCCATCTCTTTACTGGATGATATTCGCCACATACCATTTATCTTACGACTAACCTTTCATGGAGGCGCCGTTGCTTTTGTCATGTGGCAAATGCCTTTTTCGGGACACTTCTTTTCAACATCGCTTCCTCTCTGGGTTGATCAGGCGTTGACCTGGGCATTATGGGTGTGGTTTATCAATGCGTTTAATTTTATGGATGGGATTGATGGTATCAGCAGCATAGAATCCATCGCTATCTGCCTGGGTGTTGCCCTTTTTTGCTTGTTATTCCATCTTCCTATTTCATTACTGGTTATATGCGTCATTATTGCGTTGGCGTGCGGTGGCTTTTTGATCTGGAACTGGCATCCGGCTAACATTTTCTTAGGCGACAGTGGCAGTATTGTTTTAGGATTTATCCTAGGTTACCTCTTGTTATCGCTTGCCAACCACGGCTATAGTATTGCAGCCTTCATTATCCCGCTTTATTATCTAATGGATACCGGGATTACGATTTTAAAACGCCTGCTTGATAAACAAAAAATATGGGAAGCCCACAGCAACCATTTTTACCAACAAGCTGTACGCTCTGGAAAATCGCATGCGTTTGTGGTTAAGCTAGTGACTCTGGTTAATCTATGGCTGATCGCTTTTGCCTGGTTAAGCCTTACTTATCCTCGCCTATCGCTTGCATTTTCGGTGTGGATTATCATTGGCTTGCTGGCATCACTCACTAATAAAATTCCGAGTCAACTAAAGAACTTAATGAAAGATCGACCCTAAAAGACTTATTTTACATGCTCTCACGCTCTTGGCGCAACGTGACCGCGCTTCAAAGCGGTGCAGGAATGATGCTCGATATTGAAGCGTGTCGTCTGTCGCTGATAGGATAACCTATTTATTTCCTTTACTGCAACTCAGGCAATAGAGGATTTATGTCCATTGACGACACCACACTATGATAACAAAGGATCTAAGCCACCCTTGCTATCAAGGGCATACAGGTCATCACAGCCCCCCATATGTTTACCATCGATAAAAATCTGTGGGACAGTGCGTTTACCACCAGCGCGGCTCATCATTTTCTCACGAAGATCGGCATCATACGACACATCAATTTCGCTATAGTGAACACCTTTTTTTTGAAAAAGCTGTTTTGCCCTTACACAATAAGGACAGCTCTGCGTGGTATAAATTTCAATATTGGCCATAGGAACATCCCTTTTATTTGACAGCATTAAACCACAAACTATCTGACAAGACTAGTTTTTTTCCATAGATTGATTATAATCCCAACCTGCATGAAACCGAAACACCGCCGCCTCATCTGGATTGTTAGTGGACTTATCTGCCTCGTGACCGCCGTTTTTTTAATGATGGTCGGGCTGCGGGATAGTCTTGTGTTTTTCTTCAGCCCAACGGAGCTTGCCCATAAAAATCTTTCTTCCTCTGAAGTTATTCGCCTGGGTGGCCTGGTAAAACCAGGGAGCCTGACCCGCACGTCACCTACCTCCGTACGCTTTACGGTCACTGATTTTCAAACAGAACTGGACGTCAATTACACCGGGCAATTGCCCGATTTATTTCGTGAGGGCCAAGGGGTAGTCGCCACAGGGAAGCTTACAGATAAGGCACATTTCGTAGCCTCACAGCTTCTGGCGAAGCATGACGAAAAATACGTTCCCAAAGAAGTTACCAGAGCCCTTAAACAACCACGAGGACCTCAACCATGAACCTTCCATTATTGGCATCCTGATTATGCTTTCAATCCTTGGCCATCTCAGTTTAATCTTTTTATTTGGACTCTCAGTCACGCTTGGCGTACTAACCCAAGCCAAGCATTTTAAGGCTGCCCGAATGACGGCTTTCGTTATTCTTGGATTGGGCTTCCTGCCACTTTTCATACTATTGATCGGCCACATAACTTCAGATTTCTCACTGCTGAATGTCGCTGAAAATTCCCATACCCTCAAACCCATGATTTATAAAATATCTGGCACGTGGGGTAATCATGAAGGATCCATGCTCTTGTTCTTAGGGATACTTGCCTTTTATACCGGCTTAATCCCCATCGTGATCCCTGCCACTTACATTAAGGCGCTTATTCCACAATCTCTGTTATTGGCAGGCATCGTCCTTTTTATCTTTTTTACCTCTGATCCCTTTATCTTATTGCATCCAGTTCCCCATGAAGGGTTAGGACTAAATCCGCTTTTGCAAGATATCGGCCTGACATTCCATCCTCCTATTTTATATGCAGGCTATATGGGGCTTTCCGTCCCCTTTTCTTTGGCTATTGCCGTGTTACTTCAAAAATCACCCAGTCGCCAATGGAGCGAAATCATGCTCACCATGGTTCTAATTCCCTGGGGTCTTCTCACAGCAGGCATCGCCATGGGAAGTTGGTGGGCTTACCGTGAGCTGGGCTGGGGCGGCTATTGGTTTTGGGATCCTGTAGAAAATGCGTCGCTCATGCCGTGGTTACTGGCAACGGCCCATATCCATACGCTGATCCTTGCAAAAAAACGCCAATCCATGACTAAGCTTAGTTTATTACTGCCCATACTCGCCTTTGCCATGTGCCTTTTGGGAACATTCCTTGTGCGATCTGGGCTATTAACATCGGTTCATTCGTTTGCATCATCTCCGGAACGTGGTCTATTTATTTTAGGTTTTATTACCCTTATTTTGGCAGGAGCATTATTCATTTATGTGCGTAATATCCCATTTATTCCAGAGCAATTTGAAGCGCGTTTTTTCTCTCGGGATGTTAGCCTTATCGTCCAAGCCTCGTTATTAATATGCGCTTGTTTTACCATTATTTTAGCCACTTTCTATCCTCTTATTTATGAAGGATTGACCGGCAATATCGTTGCTATTGGTGCTCCTTATTTTTCTATTACCTTTGTTCCTATTGCCGCGTTTACTGTTTTTCTGGCAGGCGTTGGCCCGATGATCGCATGGCAACAACAAGCCGCCTTAACTTGGCTTAAAAAATCTTCGCTCTGTTTTATAGCAAGCGTCATTCTTACTATGACCATCCCTTTTATCATGGGATCCTCTCCGCAATGGACTACCTCTATTTTTATGGGTTGTGGGTGGTGGCTTATTTGCGCCTCACTCCAGCTTTTTATCCTTAAAAAAGGAAAAGGATCGGGTCATTTTTATGGAATGGTTCTTGGTCACACTGGCATTGGTATTCTGTTGCTGGCTGCAACCATTAATGTTGCATGGAAAAGTGAGTATTTTGGATATATAAGCCCAGGAGGCACTATTCAGCTTGCCCAATTCAAAGTTACTCTTAAAGATGTCCGCTACGTTCCCGGCCCTAATTATATTAGCGAAACAGCCTCACTTGATGTTTTCCAAGACAGTCAGCCCATTACCCGTATGTCTGCGGAACGACGTTATTATCCGGTGGAAAACACCTCAACAAGCGAGGCCGCCATTTATTCTACACTCTTCTATGATCTCTATTTATCCTTGGGTGACAATCCCGAACCCAACATTCATCAACTACATATTTATTACAAGCCAGCCATGAACTTACTGTGGTTTGGCGCCTTTATAATTGCACTTGCCGCCCTATTTTCCCTTGCTCATTCTCAAATAAGATACAAAAATGACTCGAAGTAAAAATCGGATTTGTCCGTATTGCCATAAAAAAATCCAAGAAAACACTCTATTTTTTTTGCCTTTTTGCTCTGAAAGATGTAAAAATGTTGATCTTAACCGCTGGCTAAGTGATTATTATCACGTTCCAGGCTCTATGACCGATAACGATGAAGAAGCGGGATCACTCCCCTTAGGCACTGAAGATGATGAAACGTAAAACCAAGATATTATTGAGCCTCGTACCCTTTGTCCTGCTTGCAGCCATTTCTGCAGTTTTAGCATGGTCTTTAGTTGGAAACGATCAAACAGCTCCCGTTGAACCGCCTATGATTGGCAAAAAACTACCCCATTTTACCTTAACAACGCTTGATTCTGCCCATCCGACATTTAGCTCCCATGACATCAAGGAACCATTTGCACTTGTCAATATTTTTGCTACATGGTGTACGCCTTGTAGGGCAGAACACGGCCTATTAGTACAGTTATCCAAACTTAATGGGATACCTATTTATGGCATTGCCTACAAGGATAAGGCAAACGACATTAAAGCATTCCTCAGCGAGGCTGGCAATCCTTATAAACAAGTAGGTTTGGATCTGGATGGCCGTACAGGAATTGATCTTGCCATTACCGGCGCCCCCGAAACACTCCTGGTCGATAAAGAAGGCATCATACGCGCCCGCATCGTTGGCCCCTTGACGCCAACCTCCTATCACGATCAAGTGATGAGCATTATCAAGAAAAGCCATTAAGCTTCCCTACCAAAACCAAACTCCGTTTAAGCCTCAATGAAAAACGGGCCATACAATCATAAATTTTAATAGGTTGCCTCTTTCATTATCCATAGTTGAGGTTACCGAGTACTTCGTTTTTTAATTCCAGGAAGAAATCACCCACTCCTTTTTCTATTAGCCCCTCTTTCATTTATAGAAATTGTTGGATTTGGGTTGACATCCTCTTCTATATTGGCTATAAAATTGACCTCTTATTGAAAAATAGCTAAAAAAGGTATTCATTGTGAAACGTACATTTCAGCCAAGCACATTAGTTCGCAAACGCCGTCACGGTTTCAGAAATCGCATGAGCAGTACCGGTGGTCGTCGAGTATTAAGCAGCCGTCGTGCCAAAGGTCGTAAGCGTCTTGCCGCATAGCGCATCAACGAAACGGAATAGTACTCCAGTTCGTTCGCGTAATTGTTTTCAACACATTAAAGAACGGGGCACAAAGGTCGTGGCCAAAGGTTTTACTTTACAGGCATGCCCCACCCCAGATCGTTTCTTAAACGACAATCAGATACGCATAGGATACATCGTCACTAAGCGTCAGGGTAACGCGGTCATTCGCAACCGCATTAAACGGCGTCTACGTGCTTTATGCCGCCTTATTCTTGCCGTTTGTGCTAAGCCTGGTTACGATTATGTATTTATCGCTAAGCATGATGCGCTAGACCGCGAATTTATAAGCCTTAAGAAAGATTTAGTTTACTGCTTACATCAGCTTTCATTATATTACGCTTCTAAGCCTGATACGTTAAAGGAGAAGCAAGTATGATGTCTCATTTATTGCGGTTATTGATACGCTCTTACCAAATTTTCGTTTCTCCCTTCTTTGGCCCATCTTGCCGATTCCAACCGACCTGTTCACGCTACGCCATAGAAGCGATTACCTCTCATGGTGCATGGAGAGGTTTTTTTCTCACATTAAAACGACTTTCACATTGCCATCCTTTTAGTAAAAAATGTGGCTATGATCCGGTTCCTGTTGTTCAACAGAACCCATCTTTATCTAAGGATTATTTATGAGTCATGCGTCTACATCCGATATCCGCAATTTAGTTCTAACCGTTGTTATCTCCATGCTTTTTCTGTTTGCATGGCATCATTTTGTTGATGCTCCACGCATACAAAAAACCCAAGAAGCAGCCGCAACGTATAGCCATACGGTATCATCATCAGAAACCGAAACTCCCAATCCCAATGCAAAACCAGAGATCATCGATCGTGACCGTGCCTTGCTAAGCCAGCCACAACGCGTCAAAATTAATACTCAGCAACTGCATGGGTCTATCAGCTTGAAGGGATTACGCATTGATGACCTCACCCTGGCTACCTATAAACAAACTCTTGAGCATGACGCTAAAGAAGTTGAACTTTTATCCCCATCCCCAACGTCGCGTTCTTATTTCATTGATTTAGGATGGGTTAGCACAACACCCGGCATTCAACTTCCTGGCAAAGATACCGTGTGGCAAAGCAACAGCAATGAATTGACCGCTACTAATCCGGTAAAATTAACCTGGGCTAATCCACAAGGAGTTGCGTTTGAAGTAACCATCTCTATTGATGACCATTATTTATTTTCGATCGAACGCAAAGTCATCAACCATAGTCAAACGTCTCTTTCCATCCAGTCTTTTTCCGCTATTAATCGAACCCACGATTCTTATAATCCCGCATTGGCTCCACATACGCGCGATACCTCCAGCATTATGTATGAAGGTCCATTGGGTGTACTTAGCAACAAATTGGAAGAATTCCCTTATGAAGACATCATGGAGAAAAAATCTATCCAATATTTAAATGCTAAAGGCTGGGTTGGATTTGATGACAAATACTGGTTAACGGCTCTTATTCCTTCACAGCAAGATACCGTTAATGCCCGTTTTAATTATGCCCATCGCAATGGCCGCGAACGTTATCAGGCCGATTTGACCTGGCCGGAACATACAATAGCCCCGAATCAGCAATATCAAGATTCCAGCCATATTTTTACCGGTGCTAAAAAAGTTAAATTGCTCGATCAATATGGGCTGCAATATAATATCCCTCTGTTTGATCGTGCGGTTGATTTTGGCCGTCTGTATTTTCTAACCAAACCGATCTTCTTGCTACTTCAGTATTTTTATTCTGAAATTAATAATTTTGGGCTCTGCATCCTGCTGCTGACGGTTGTGGTTAAATTGGTATTGTTCCCTATTGCCAATAAATCATATGAAACCATGTCACACATGAAACAGGTTCAGCCCAAATTAGCCGCACTGAAAGAAAAGCATAAAACCGATAAAATGGCTCTGAATAAAGCAGTTGCCGAGTTATATAAAAAGGAAAAGCTCAATCCTGCTTTTGGCTGCTTAGGTATGCTTATCCAATTGCCGATCGCTTTTGCCCTTTATAAAGTGCTCTATGTTGCTATCGAAATGCGTCACGCTCCTTTTTATGGATGGATCACCGACCTTTCAGCTCCGGACCCGACTTCGATCTTCAATCTTTTTGGCCTTATTCCCTGGACACCTCCGCTTTTCATGCAGATCGGGGCATGGCCACTTATCTTCTCATTGACCATGTATGTGCAGCAGTTGTTGCAGCCGACTCCTAGTGATCCTATCCAAGCGAATATGATGAAAATATTGCCTTTATTCCTTTTATTTGTTTTCGCTACACTACCTTCGGGTTTGGTGATTTATTTTGTATGGAGCAATCTATTATCGATCATTCAGCAAAAATATATCAGTCATCGCGTTGAGAAAAAAGTTAACAAAATCCACGCAACCCATAGCAAGAAACACGCGTAACGAATGGTCATGATGATGGAACCCCTCTCTTCTGTACCCTCTGATGATTTTGATGATAACCATCCTGAATGGGCAGAGAAAGCGCGTGTACTCTTTGCACAGGAATGCACGTTCTTAAGAGGGGTGGTTGACGAGTCTGGTTTAGTTTCATTTGGTTTACCCGAAATTGCCTTTGCCGGCAGATCTAATGTTGGTAAATCAAGTTTTATCAATGCCTTGACCAATCGCAAATCCCTAGCACGCACCTCCAATACACCAGGACGTACGAAAGAAATTAATTTTTTCAGCCTCGCTGAAAAAATCGTCCTTGTTGACCTTCCTGGTTACGGTTATGCAAAAGCCTCACATAAGGCCGTAGACAGTTGGAACCGCTTGATATTCGACTATTTAAAAGGAAGACCTTCCCTGCGAAGGGTGTTCTTGCTCATTGATAGCCGTCATGGGGTAAAACCCAATGATGAAGAAGTGATGACCCTACTTGATAAGAGTGCGGTTAATTATCAGATTATTTTAACAAAGATTGATAAAATCAAAACGCATGAACTTGAGCAGACTATTGCATCAATTCAAAAAATAGCGCATAAACATCCAGCATGCCATCCACAGGTGATCGCTACCAGCAGTAGAGACAGCCATGGATTAGAGAATGCTCGATTGGAAGTGTTTAAAATTGCACTAAAGGCATCGTAAGCTTTATGTGCATGTGGTTCTAACTCATCCTAGGAGGATACTATGACTACACGTTTGTATTCAGAAGAACAAAAAGAATGGCTCAGTAAAGCCACTATTTTGGCGGAAGCGCTCCCCTATATGCGTCAGTTCGCTGGCGAAACCTTTGTGATTAAATATGGCGGCAGCGCCATGGGTGACACAGAGCTTGCCAAAACATTTGCCCGCAATGTGGTATTGCTCAAACAAGTCGGAATTAATCCGGTTGTCGTTCATGGTGGCGGACCACAAATTGGTGCGATGTTGGAACGTCTCAAAATTCGCAGCGAATTTATTGATGGATTACGCGTCACCGATTCTGCCACAATGGAAGTAGTGGAAATGGTTTTAGCAGGTTCTATCAACAAAGAAATCGTGACCAACATTAACCAAGCTGGCGGTATGGCCATTGGTTTATCTGGAAAAGATGCCAATCTTATCGAAGCACGCAAACTCCGCCGCACCCAAAAAGATCCCGATTCTAACATTGAAAAAATATTAGATTTAGGATTTGTCGGTGAACCAACCTTCATCAACCCCGACATACTTGTTACCTTCGATGATTCAGATATGATTCCTGTGATTGCCCCGATAGGTGTTGGCGAAAATGGTGAAACATTTAATATCAACGCCGATAGTGCGGCAGGCGCTATTGCTTCGGCATTATCCGCCAGTAAATTGATCATGTTGACCGATGTTCCAGGTGTGCTGGATAAAGAAGGCGAATTAATCAGCCAACTGACCGTCGCTCAAACCCGTAAATTATTGCGCAATGGCACCGTTAAAGGTGGCATGATCCCGAAACTGGAAACCTGTATTTCTGCACTTGAATCCCATACCGAAGCCGCCCATATCCTGGATGGCCGCGTGCCTCATGTGTTGCTGTTAGAAATTTTTACAGAGCATGGAATCGGCACGAAAATTCTACCTGTATAAGTTGATTTCCCCTCCTAAATGGAGGGGAAAAAACCTAAAATATCTTATTCAGCTGATCCAAGAGATCGTTAACCGTACTGATTATTTTTGAGCTGGCCTGATAACCACGCTGAGCAACAATCATTTTGGTTAATTCATCGGCAATCTCAACGTTAGACGCTTCTAACGAAGCACCATTAATCACCCCCATACCGCCTTTTCCAGCCTCACGAAGGTTGAAGTTCCCCGAGAATTGTGATTCTGCGTATACGTTACCCGTACGTGTTTCTAAGCCATTTGGATTCGCAAAATCGGCGATTGGCAATTTAAATATTCTTCGTGCCTCTCCATTGCTGAAATTAGCAATGACATATCCATCTTTATCAATATTCACAGCACTCAGCAAACCAGCAGCAACCCCATTTTGATCAACGAATTCGACATTATAATCGGAATCAAACTGTTTAAGTCCATCGGTTAAACCGATTTGCGTTGCACCTGGAGTTCCTTTAATCTGCCCTGCAGTACCATAATCAAAGGTAACCGAATTGGGAGCGGCGCCATTAGACCAAACAATATCGATCGGTTGCGTTAACGTAGAGCTGATAGAACGTAAACTTCCATCGCCATTGAACACGGCAACGCCCGATGCAATCTGCCCATCCGTTCTGGTACTAACAATATCATTTTTATCAAGTGCATACGATTCAACCGCCCAAGTATTTTGGCCTATTTTCAAAAAATTGACCTGGAAATCATGCCCCGTACCCAAGGAGTCAAACATACGCACGTTACGGCTGTAATGTTCCTGTACAGCACCCGATGACATGTTCCCTGCCGAAGATCCTGTTGGGTCATAAGCAGGGCCCAATGGCCCCACCGTTGAAACTCCGGTAACATAGACGGACGGATTACTCACCATGCCAAATTCGGTTAATAATGAACCGGAATTAGAACCATTTTCGATGAAATCAATCGTACCAAGTGGGTCTTTGGTGTAAAGATGCAGTGTTGAACTATCGAGCGGATTCAAAATATTCGCGGCAATCCCATCATTTAAATTAACAAGATCAGCTAATCCCTGTAACGTAGAAAAACGATTATTTTGTGCCGGAGTATCCGCCACCTGCAACGCTTTGCTCCAGGAAGTCCCTAAAATTCCAAGTGCAGAAGCAAAATTTGACGTTCCACCACCTGCATTGTTATCCCGCACCGATATAATTGATTTACCTGCTGCTGGCGTAAGCACGATACCTGAGCTGCTAAGGGTACCTGGGTTAAAATCAGATGATAATGCATCAATAGCCGCTGCCAATGTGGTCATATCGGTAAAATCTGTACCATAGAATAAATTATGTGTGGTTGTGGTACCTGTTGTATCATCCATCACTTCAATTGAGAGCCCATCTCCAGCAAGCGCATTTGAGAAGGCTGTTGTAGCCGATGTAGCACCAAGAATCGGACTAAGTGTAGAAGCCTGAAGACTGGTTGTGATATTACCTATATCGGTAAACGTCATCGCCTCCGTTGCATTCTCTGGTGAAAGATAGAGCTGATTATTCACCACTCTTGCTGATAATCCATTCACCTGATCAATCGCCGAAGCAAGGGTATAAAGATTATTAAACTGACCCAATTGCACGTTAGGAGAAGTCGGCGTGTACGTGAATGTAACAGGCGCCATGCTTGTCGTACCAATACTAAATGATGTTCCGGTATTGCCATTTGAAAAAATTTGCGAAGCCGTCGAAGCTCCTAAAATACCACCGGTCACGGCCTTGCTTATATCAAAGCCGCCATAGGTAAACGAAAAGGCGGCACCCGCAGCCCTTACCGTAAACTGATCTCCAGCCGCAATTCCAGTCCCTGAGGTTGGAGAAGGAATAATAATATCATCAGCACCATTGTTTTTATTTTCAAGAGACGTTGTTAAAAACTTAATATCGTCACCAGATCCTTGCAAAATAGGTTGTGCCGCATTCAAATTAATGCCAAGCGACACGGTTGTTGTTTGCGAGGCTACACCACTGATGGATTTGATATTAACGGGCTTCAAACTTTCAAGGAGGGCACTCGAAGTCGTGTTGAGATTGCCTGCTTCACCTGGTAATCGTGAATCACCATCTAGCGGCCAACCCATCAATGTATAACCGGAACCATTAACAAAATTTCCTCGATCATCTTTTCTAAATGAGCCAGCACGTGTATATAAAAAATCTCCGTTTGCATCTGAACTTTCATTCACCACAAAAAATCCACCACCTGAAATAGCCAAATCGGTTGAGATACCCGTGGACTGAATCAATCCCTGCTGGTCAAATAATTTTTTAGCAGAGGCAAGCACTCCACCAGGTGAGTAGCCCGAGGATGAATTGGCCGTCACTAAGGTTGAAAAATTAGCATCTGCTGATTTATAACCCGTGGTATTTATATTGGCGATATTATCCGAAATAATAGAGATCGCCGTACCCTGCGCTTTCATTCCTGATACGCCTGTTGATAATGCTCCAAATAAACTCATGATCGTTCTCCCTAAATTATCTTAATTTGAATGT
Source organism: Alphaproteobacteria bacterium (assembly GCA_016722515.1). Lineage (NCBI taxonomy): Bacteria > Pseudomonadati > Pseudomonadota > Alphaproteobacteria > Alphaproteobacteria bacterium. The sequence continues at coordinate 413,398 of JADKJE010000002.1, read as the reverse complement.
GTTGTTGATTCGGTATCTGCGCCCGTATCCGAACCCGCAGATGTTTGTCCGCCCAAATAAGCATAGGACGGGGCTTTTACGCTTAACACTTTGTCTGTTGAAAAATTCAGATCACCAATGGACAAAACGGCTCCATCATTTTGAATGGCAACGGAATCTACCTGACCGGTAATGGTCGTTTTGGGCACAATCGGCTGCCCTTTATCATCTAATGCACTAACTGTAATATCATACGAACCATCAGGTAATCGTTGCTGGCTTTGATTAACACCCGTCCAGACAAATTGATGTTTTCCTGCTGTTGTTTCACCATTGCTCGTATAAACAACTTTGCCATTTTGGTCACTGATAGAAACAAAAACGTTTTTGGCACTTGATGGTAAATCATAACTAAAGAGTGCCTGCCCGTTCTTAAGTTCAGCTTTACTGCCCTCAACTTCAACCACATTTCCAAGATATGAAACGGCATTATTAATTTGGCTCTCTTGTGACATTTGAATAATGCTTTCAAGATTCTTATTGGTTTTTACCGCTTGCTCCACACCGGAAAAGCTGACCAACTGGTTGGTAAATGCATTGGCATCCAATGGCTGTGTAGGATCCTGATTTTGCAGCTGGACAGTCAATAGCTTTAAAAAATTACTAAAATCACCGGCTAACGTTTGAGCAGCCTTACTACTATCGGATGAAGTCGAACTTGAGGCGGTATTTGCCGCACTGCTGGAATTGGTAGTTCTGGTGGGTAAAATAGTGGTTTGAGTAACGCTGTTAATTGACATGTTTGTTTCCTCTAAACTGAAATATCAACACCATGGCGCATGTTGAGATAATGATACTGAATGGGTTGTATATTGGCATCTTCATAGGATGAATCATCTTTTAACGCACTAAGATATTCATTTCTGGAGAACCCCTGATGATTGGATTGTGAATCCGATTGCTGTTGGGCAAAATCCATCATCCGCTGCGAATGCTGTTGCTTAAAATCAAAACTTAAATTGCCACTATCGGTTTTCACCCCCGCACCGACCAATGCTGTTTCAAGATTCTTTACATCCTTTTGCAACAAATCGAGCGTATCCTTTTTATCAGCCACAATGGTGACATGGCTAAGGCCATCCTTAGTAAAATTCAATTGTATATCAACCCTGCCAAGATCTGCAGGATGAAGCTGTATTTTAATATGTTGCGTACCATCTTTTGCTTTTGAAGCAACGGTTAAGCCAATCTGTTCAACCATTTGATCCTGAGATGTTGGCAATTGGATGAGGTTGGATTTTTCTGCATTATCCGATAACGCATTGGGTTGAATGTGATGAATCATGTTAAAGGTTGATTGGCTCGATATGTCAGACGGATTTTGAAATTTGCTTTCTTTTTTGCCCCCTTCATGATTCGCCAGATTCATTCGATTAAAAATAGATTCAACATTATTGGCTGACTTCGTTGCCAACGCTTCGGTTGACGAGTCTGTATTGGCATTTAATGTATTGGATTTAAGATTGGTTTGCGCGGCATTCAAACGCGCCAGTAGATTTTGCTTTTCATTCACTTGCGTTTTTGCAGCACCATTATCATGCAGCAGTGGCAAAACACCGCCTGACGCCTGCAGTATCGTTCCCGCTGTACTATTTTGACTCGTTTGTTGATTAACGATGGGATTTGCCAAAGGGAAGGATTGTGCATTATTTTGCTCCAAGAGCGCATTCTGGTTTTGATCGTGTGAGAGACTATTATTCAAGAGATCCGTTGCGCCGCCATCAAGACTGATTGGATTTATGTCTAAAGAGGATGCTGTTGCAACGGCTTGATTTAACTTATCAGACACATTAGCAGACTGTGAAGGTAATGCCTGGTTCAATAAACCACGACCCTGTTTATGAGCCAGCAATTCCCACATACCATTTTCAAATGATGGCCTATTTTGCGGCGAGCTTAATAAATTCGAGTGGACAGATGTTCCTTGTTGCAACATCTCAGATAATGTTTGAACATCACCTCCCGTAGAAACTAATAGTCCGTTCGGATCACCAACCTGACTAACCGTTGGAATAGCTGCGCTTGTTAATACTGGTGGATTTTTATTCTCAGGCTGCATTTGAAAAGGAGTGATACCACCATGAGCAAGAACACCAGCCAACGGGTTTGTTGTTTGTGAGAGCCGATCTTCAAAAGATGCCAGCCCTTTCCCCGTTGCACCCCGTGCAGCCGTTGATTGAGGCACCCCTCCAATAGAAGCTACGATACCTTGTAGCACATCACTCATAATGCATACCTTGCATAATTATTCTTTTCTCATACAAGCAAAAGCTGTGCCACATTTTATAACGCACACAAACAATTGATTTATAATAACTTTTAACTTTAGACCTTCATCTGTATGACATAAATGAACCCTAGCTGATGAGGAAAAAATTGCCTTTTGGGCTATTTAGCGTTATTCAAGAGGTAGGAATTTGAGGATGAATGACTATGCCTGAAGGTAAACGTGAACTTTCTGAATTAATGATAGCCAAACTAATCCATGATATATCTGGACCAGTGGGTGCTGTCAGCAACGGACTTGAGTATTTAACCGGAGAAGAAGGTCCCATTAAAGAACAGGCTTTTGCCTTGGTAAAAGAAAGCTCTGAGCAGCTAATGGCACGCGTTCAGTTTTACCGTATCGCTTACGGTTTTATTTATCAAACAACCGAAATCAGTATTTCTCAACTCAGACAGCTTTCTGAACATATGTATGAAAGCAGTAAGGTTAAACTTGTTTGGGATAATTTTGCTACGGAAGCCTCAGGCATTCCGTTGAGCAATCGCCTGGGCAAATTACTTTTAAATATGTTGCTCATTTCGGCAACATGTCTGCTGGAAGGCGGCACATTGAAAGTAGCGCTGAAACGTATTGACCAGGGAAAACAACTTTGCATTGGGGCAGAAGGTCCTAATGTTTTAGTTAAACCAGAATGGCTGGAGATACTTTTAAATACATCCAGCACAGCTGCGATTGATACGAAAAATGTTCAACTCCATTATACCAAGCTCCTTGCCTCAGACTGCGAGGTAACGCTTGAGATTGATCATACTAAAACGAGCATGATGTTTATGGCCAGTTACACACAGGCCAATATGCCAACTGCCAGTGCTTAATGAGATGCGGCCCTAGGAACTTTCTTCTACGGCAGTCCATAAAGGGTATTTTAGCTTTTTCAAGAACTCGCGGTGCCGGTTAATTTCGTCTTGATTAATCGGAAAATGACGGCTGGTACGCGGCGTCTTGGTGGATATCTGATTGTCAAGGCGTGATGGATTTTTGCGTTGAGGCTTGAAGGTGCTGGTTTGAATGGTTGCCAACATGTCGCGTTGGGCACCGCCGGTCATTTCAATGTAAACCCGTGCGAGCAATTCTGCATCCAACAATGCCCCGTGCTTCTCACGGTGATCAATATTAATACCGTAACGCGAACAAAGCGCATCCAAATTAGCCTTAGCGCCAGGATATTTCTTACGGGCAATAAGAAGCGTATCAATCACTTCCCGTTCCTCTTGAAAGAACACCCTTCCTAAGCGTTTCGATTCAGCTTTGAGGAATTTAATGTCAAAGGCCGCATTATGGATGACCAATTGAGCATCCCCCAAAAATTCCATGAATTCTTCATAGATATCAGCAAATGTCTGCTTATCACTTAAAAACTCACTTGAGATACCATGGATCCGAAAAGCTTCGTCTGGCATATCACGCTCAGGATTAATGTATCTATGGTAGAAATTTTGGGTACGCACACCGTCAATGAGTTCCACACAGCCGATTTCTACTATTCTATGCCCTTGCTCGGGATCTAAACCTGTGGTTTCTGTATCAAGTACTACTTGTCTCTTTGCTTCTTTCATGCCTTACCTCTTGGCTACTGTACTCGATTGGACCGCCTACAGCAAGCAAAGTTTACGGATTTCTTGGACAGCTTTGTGAGGATCTTCGGCATTAATACGGGTGGCTTGGGGTAATTGATGTTTAAACCAGGTAAATTGTCTTTTGACATAATGGCGGGTATTTTTCTGAGCGGTTTCAATTGCCTTATCCAGAGGTATTGTCTCATGGATATAGTGAAGCAGCTCAGGAACTCCATGCGCTCTCATCGCCGGCAAATTAGGATCAAGCCCTAATCCATCTAGGTTTTTTACTTCTGCAATGGCTCCAGCTTCGACCATAGCCACGAACCGTTTATTGCAACGGTCATACAGTTTCTCCCTCGGTAATTCGAGGAAAAAGAGCTTAAATTGATCGTCTGAGTAAAATAAACTAGCCGGCATTTTTTGAAAGAGGTAGAGCGATTCACCCGTTTCTTCAAGCACTTCCATAGCCCTCACCATGCGCTGAGAATCTCCTACATGCAGATGCTCTTTAATCTGTGGATCTTTTATCAGGAGCAATTCATAAAAACGCTCATTTCCCAATAATTCAAAATCGCTGCGCACCCGCTTCTTTACCTCAAGGCTCACTGCCGGCACCGGAGAAATACCCTTATAAAGGGAGGCGATATACATCCCCGTACCACCAATGAGAATGGGTGTTTTACCGGCTTTTCTTACTGCATCAATCTGTTTGCAAACCATTTCCAGCCATATAAAGACCGAACCATGAGTTGCTACAGGGAGAACCCCATAGAGCTCGTGGGGGATATTCCGTTTTTCTTCGCGGGTAGGCTGTCCACTGATAATCGGTATTTCGTGATACATTTGCATGGCATCGGCATTAATGATGACAGCGGGCATTTCCTCGGCTAAAATGACTCCGATATTGGTCTTTCCACTTGTTGTTGGGCCACCAATAACGATAATATCCGGTTGTTCTTTGTTTAAAGGTTTAATCATGTTTGTTGTAACACTTATTTCGCCATCTTCTGAATACACACTTGATGAAGTGTCTATCAATAGAGTCTTTAAAACAATAGAAAAATCAAAAGGTGGCGTTGAAAACATAAGCTGGCTTTGCAAAGATGAGGCGTGCGATATTTTCTTTAATACACCTGCAGATATTGCCGAACTAGGTTCCAAAATCCGCCAAACCCTTCATCCACATCCCATTGATGCCATTGTGCAACCGGTGGCAAAACGCAGAAAGAAGATGTTAATTGCGGATATGGATTCGACGATGATCAAGCAAGAATGCATTGATGAAATAGCTGATTTCGTCGGAGCAAAAGAAAGGGTCGCGGCGATCACAGAACGCGCAATGAATGGTGAGCTCGACTTTAAAGAGGCACTGCAAGAACGGGTAGCCTTGTTAAAAGGCCTTCCTGCCGAGACACTCCAACGCGTCTATTCTGAGCGCATTATCTTTATGGATGGGGCAAAAACGTTAATCAGCACCATGAGGAAGCACGGCAGCTTCTGTGTTCTTGTTTCTGGAGGGTTTACCTTCTTTACTTCACGTGTCAGCGAATCTCTTGGATTCCATACCAATGAAGCCAATATTCTTGAAATCGAGCATGATGCACTTACTGGAACCGTCAAAGAACCCATCCTTGATAAAACCTCCAAGGTCCATTTTCTAGAACATTATGCCAAAAACCAACAACTTGGCTTGGATGAAATCGTGGCTATTGGCGATGGAGCCAACGATATCCCCATGCTCCTCAAAGCCGGTCTGGGTATTGCATATCACGCCAAACCTATTGTCCAGGAACAAGCCAGAGCATGTATTAACCATAATGACCTTACCGCTTTGCTCTATATCCAAGGCTACAAAAAAGGTGAATTCATAACCAATGAATGATTTTAGCAACAAGCTGTTGAAAATTATACCAAATAGCTCTATAATTGACCCATAATGTCAATCTGTTCATAAGGACAATCCCATGAAAATCTTTTCAACTGCCCTACTGTCTCTTTGTACCTTTGCGGCTTCATTTTCCGCTTTTGCTGCGCAAGAATCGCATCGCGCTTATTATATTGGTGGCGATTATGAATACACCACCCTTGATTACGGCAATAACAGCGGTGGCGTCAATAATAATGATTTCTTTGCCACACGTTTTAACGGCGGCAATATCCATCTGGGTGCTCGTTTTGGCGAATATTTGGGTACAGAACTGGGTTACTATCTTACTGAAAGAAGAGAAAAAAATGGAGTCTCTGGTGTTACTCCCGTTAATACCAATACCAAATTACAGGGTATGTATTTTGACGTATTAGGATTTTATCCTATCACTTCAGATAAAAAGCTTGAAGCTCTTGGATCCGTTGGTTTGGGCTATAACCGTATTGATTCTGAAATCACTACCAGCGGCTTTCCTGGAAGAAGCGCTTCAGATGACCAGATTTCTGGCCGTTTAGGTGCAGGACTTCAATATAATCTGACCGATAACGTTTCAACACGTACACGCATCAACTACACAGCACTTGATGATAGCTACTGGACGTTCGGTGCCGGTGTTAACTTCGGTTTCTAGTTTAACTATTTTTGTGTTAAAAAAGCCTGGTTGTTAACAACCAGGCTTTTTTTGTTGCATAAGGGCTTAGGAAAAAGCCTAAGCGTCGTTCTTTATTTTGTGCGTATAAGTCCTTTCGACATAGGTTTCTACTATTGCCTGAAATTCCTCAGCTATCCCCGCTCCACGGAGGGTATGGGCTTTTTGACCGTCTATAAAGACCGGAGCCGTAGGCGATTCGCCAGTGCCTGGTAAGCTGATGCCAATATTAGCATGTTTGCTTTCCCCAGGACCATTCACGATACATCCCATAACCGCTACGTTCATGGTTTCTACCCCTGCGTATTTTTCTTTCCATATCGGCATTTGCTGCCTTAAATAGGTCTGGATTTTATCGGCTAATTCCTGGAAGAAAGTACTCGTGGTTCTGCCACATCCTGGACATGCCGTTACCATCGGGGTAAACGATCGAAGCCCCATGGTTTGCAATAACTCCTGGCAAACAATCACCTCTTTATCGCGGGATTCACCGGGTTGCGGAGTAAGCGATGCCCGAATGGTATCGCCAATACCGTCTTGCAGAAGAATGGCCAATGCCGCCGATGTTGCCACAATTCCTTTCGATCCCATACCGGCTTCTGTTAATCCCACATGCAGCGCATAATCGCTGCGTTTGGACAATTCGCGATAGACAGACACCAAATCCTGTATCCGGCTTACCTTACAAGAAATAATAATTTTATTGGCTTCCATCCCAATGGCTTCGGCTTTCTTCGCACTAGTTAAAGCCGAGACAACCAATGCTTCTCTTAAAATATCATCGGCAGGACGGGGATTAGCTAATTTAGCATTTTCATCCATCAGCGATGTTGCCATCTCCTGATCGAGGCTACCCCAGTTAACTCCAATACGCACAGCCTTATCACGACGCAATGCCTCTTCAATCATCATCTCAAACTGCTTATCTCGTTTTTCTCCAAACCCTACATTACCAGGATTGATACGATATTTATCAAGGGCTTCCGCCATATCGGGATAGTCTTGCAATAAGCGGTGGCCGTTATAATGGAAACATCCAACGAGCGGAACATGAAGGCCATCCTTAAGCAATTTTTCTTTGATGTAAGGTAACGCCTTAGCCGCGTCTTCATTATTAACCGTTAACCGCACAATTTCTGAACCGGCCTGGAATAATTGCTTTACCTGGATATAAGAAGACTCAATATCGGCCGTATCGGTATTGGTCATCGATTGCACGACTACCGGAGCACCACCCCCCACCACGACATTGCCCACTTTAACTGCATGAGTTTGTTTGCGAATAATACTTGGCGCTGCAACCATAAACAATCCTTCTCTATAAACAGGCCGCCATTCTATCACAAGCTAACCATTTGTTCTATGGTGATTTCTATTTACCAATCCAACAAAATAGACTACCTATATACGGGCAATCCATTCTTAAAAAGCAACTTCAAAACCATGACCTTACTCCGTCCCCTTCGCATCGGTACCCGCCAAAGTCCATTGGCGCTTGCCCAGACGCAGATCATCAAGCAATTGCTGGAAAATGCCTTTCCAGACATTGACAAAGAATTCGCCATTGAAATTGTTTCCATGAAAACAACGGGAGACCATATACTCGACCGCAATCTCTCTGATATAGGTGGCAAGGGTTTGTTCACCAAAGAATTAGAGGAAGCCCTTCTTACCCAGCAAATCGATATGGCCGTCCACTCCATGAAGGACATGCCGGCTGTTTATCCGTCTGGCCTTATTGTTCCCTGCGTTATTCAACGCGAAGATCCTCGCGATGGCCTGATTGGCCCATATAACACCCTTGATCATATTCCGCACATGGCCATTATTGGCACCTCCTCAACCCGCAGGGCCGCCCAAATAAAATATCTGCGCCCCGACCTCCAAATCATTCCTTTTAGAGGAAATGTCGCCACCCGAATTGAAAAATTATCACAGGGCAAAGCGGATGCCACATTGCTTGCGGTTGCCGGACTTAAGCGGCTTCAGTTGCAACAACATATAGCCGCCATCTTCGATCCGCAATTGATGTTACCCGCTGTTGCACAGGGAGCCATAGGCATTCAATGTCGCGAAGATGATCTTGTCATTAAACACCTCTTGAATGCCATTAATCATCTGGAAACCTTTGACTGCATAACCGCCGAGCGCGCACTTCTTGCTGCGCTTGATGGATCATGCAAAACACCGCTGGCTGGATTGGCCACGCTTAAAAATACGACCATCTCTATGGATGGCTTGATTGCTGCCCCTGATGGCTCACGAGTGATACGCTCACAAATCAGCGGTCCACGTACGGAAGCCATATCCCTTGGAAAACGACTTGCCGAGCAATTGCTGAATCAGGGTGGTGGCGATATCTTAAACATCGTTTCCAATTAATCAGTACCCGTATGGACATTATCATCACCCGCTCTGTTGCCGATGCCCAGGAAACCAAAACCAGTTTTTCTATACCTGGATTATCCCCCAGAATCATTCCTTTTATTGAACTAACCTCCCTTACCGATGGCATTAAAAGGGCCCAGGAATTAATCCAACACTCTTCCTATAGCCTTTTATTCACCAGCACTCACGCCGCACGATTATGCCATTCCCTGCTAAGTCCTGGCTTAACTACCCCTTGTTATTGTTCTGGTGATAAGGCGGCCCTCTTCTTAACAGGCCTGGGATATTCTGATGTTCATTCTGCCCACAAAGACAGCCTTGCCCTGGTGGAATACATGATAAAGCATGCGATAACTTATGCAGGCACGGAAAAATTGCTTTATTTATGCGCCAGGGACGTTTCCCATGATATTGTTTCCCTGCTTGGCGACCAAGGTTTTAACGTATCATCCGTTGCCCTTTATGAAACGACACACAAAAACTATTTATCGCCACAAGAATTAGCATACCTCACATCGCCATGTTCAAAAATAATTCTTTTCTATTCTGCCTCTGCTGCTACGGCTTTTGTCGAAATAGTGAATCATTATCACTTAAAAACAGCTTTACACACCCTAACAGCAGTAACGATAAGTGATATTGTCGGCAATATCTTGAAATCAATTCCCTTTAGCGATATCCTCATCGCAGATTTACCCAATGAGGAATCCTTATTGCGGACAGTAACCTTATTTTTAAACAAGAACCAGCGTGACACATAACGACACACAGACACCTGCCCCATCATTGAATACATTCACGCGCAAACTTGGATGGACGTGGATTGTGCTGCTGTTATTGCTGGGTGGGACGGTTCTCCTTGCGGCGGGTTATTATGTATTCAAATCGCAACATCTGGCACCGACGGCAACCAATCTAAACGTTTCATTTAAATCCTCTCCCCCTTCTCAAACAAACCCAGCAATGAGTCAGCAATCTAATGGCTCACCATCCATGACGCCTTCGACATCGGCTCTTGCTCACATAAAGCCACAAAGCGACCAACCACAGCTGCCCCAACAAGCGCCGGCACCTTCAGCGATTCCAGCCGCCGATCACGATGTCATTAAGCTCCTCGATATTTCCCACGAACTTCGCCAAGCCTTGTTTACCTGCCATGATTTTGATGTTATCACCCATGATATTTCAGAATTTATTGATTCACGTCGCCCTTTGCCTGAAGCCATTAATCAAAATCTACGTCAGGTGCTGACCACTATTAATTCGCAGACCCTTCGCTGTTACCCCGATGCTACTCAGGGTTTCCAGCGCATGCTTCCTCACCTTATTTCGATCTATTGGCAACATCAAAAACCGACTAGTTTCATCGATCGCCTCCGTAAATGGGCGGCTCCTTTCATGACAATTCGTTCAATCCAGCCTGATAACCAATCGGCTTTCGAACACTCTATTTCACTAACGGAGAAAAGCCTGACTCAATTTGACGAGTCTCATGCGATTTTCCTCTTGGAAACGATGGATAATGATGCCCATTTAAAACCGGCGATAAGTGCCTATCTCTCTGAGCTACGGGGCTTACAGCTCCTTGTCTCTGCCGTTAATACGATGGATCAAACCATTACCCTTAATCTTCCTGCTATTACCGAACATAAGGAAAAACCATGAGATTTTTATTATGGCTGATTCTGTTTATAGCACTTTTCGTTGGCGCAGGTTTATGGCTTACCCAGCATGATGCTTATATCTCCCTAACCTGGGGTGACTATATTATTCAAACTAAACGCAGTGTTTTCCTGACATTATGCGCTGTGCTCTTTGTTCTCTTTTGGACATGCGCCTCTTCGATTCACTGGTTTGTGGGCCTGCCCGGAAGAATTAAACGCTACTTCAAGCGCAAGCGCGAGCTCGATAGCTGGAAGCATCTTGCCCTTGGCCTTTCTTCCTTGGCCGGAGGAAATATACCCAACGCTACTAAACATGCTAAATACGCAAAACGTTCGGCTAACTCTGACACCCAGCCCCACGTTGCACTACTGCAGATGCAAATTGCTGCCAAGACCAATCAATTTAAGGAATTGAAAAACCTTAGCAATGCTGCCCTGATAAATCCACAAACCGAAGCCCATACATTAAAATTGCTTTTTGACGCTGCCGAATATGAACGCGATACCATGAAAGCGCTGACCTTATTAGAAACCGCTTACACTAAGTATCCCGATCAAGCCTGGGTTTTATTGCCTTTGCTCACGTTTTACCATCAACAAAAAAATTGGGTAAAAGCAAAAATCGTTCTTCATTCTCTCAAAAAACAAAAGCTAATCTCATCGGCGTTGTGTGATCGTTACCATGCCATTTACGCTATCGAAGAAGCACGCTTTCTGATACGCCAAGGTAACTATAAAGCAGCACTGCATTTAGCAAAACATGCCTATAAACTTGCCAAAGATTTTATCCCCACCATCGAAACATTAGCGCTAACCATGAGCAAATGTGGCGATAATAAAGATGCTCTCCACCTCATACGCAAACACTGGGTAAAAACACCGCATCCTGTATTGGGGGAACTCTATAGACGCATTGCTTTATTGCCTTCTCATTTATCGTTATCCATGCTGGCAGAATCACTGTGGAAAGCCAATCCCAATCATCCAGAAAGTGCGGCCGTCTATGCTCAATTAATGGTTGAGAACAAACAATATGCGAAAGCCAAAGAGAAACTTGTCGAAGCGATCAGAATTTCCCAAAAGCGCAAATTATTTGAAGGATTAGCCAAAGTAGAATCTCAACTTGGAAGCTCTGCCGATACCATTAATGCACTACTTAGGCAGGCACTGCAAGCCCCCGGCGAGCCTTCATGGATTTGTCATGATTGCAGCCACGTAATGCCCGAATGGAACGCCTCATGCGAGCATTGCCATCATTTTGACACGCTTGCCTGGGATAGGGTAAAAATTGCGTCCCTGGTTGGAAATCCTAGGATTTACGAGGACTTCAAGGCTATCAATCTCGATCAATAATCTTGCCTTTCCAAGCAAGGCTGGCTATACTGAGTGGCTATGAAAGATTTATTCACGACTCCCCAGCCCGCTGCAATTGCCGCAAAAGAAACATACACCGCCCAAGACATTGAAGTCTTAGAGGGCTTGGAGCCTGTCAGACGCAGGCCAGGCATGTATATTGGTGGTACCGATGAAAACGCACTGCACCATTTGATCGCAGAAGTGCTTGATAATGCCATGGATGAAGCCGTTGCTGGCCATGCCAGCCGCATTGAAATTGAAATGACTGCCGATGGTTTTGTTACCATTCGTGATAATGGCCGTGGCATTCCCGTAGATCCCCATCCGAAATTCCCTGAACAATCGGCCTTAGAAGTGATTCTGACAACCCTCCACTCGGGTGGTAAGTTCAGTAACAAAGCCTATCAGACTTCAGGAGGATTGCATGGGGTGGGCTTGTCGGTTGTCAATGCTCTGGCTGATCTTTTGGAAGTAGAGGTTGTGCGTGACCGCACAATCTGGCAGCAAACCTATTCGCGTGGGGCAGCACAAGGCAAACTTAAAAATGTAGGCACCATCAACAATCGCCGTGGCACTTCGATCCGCTTTCACCCTGATCCTGAAATTTTTGGTGACCAGCTTCGCTTTAAGCCCAAAAAAGTATTTCAGATGGCGAAATCGAAGGCTTATCTGTTCCGCGGTGTTGAAATTCGCTGGGAATGCGATCCTTCACTTTTAACCGGAAAAGACAAAGATGACATTCCAACAACTGCCGTTATCCATTTTCCTGGTGGTCTGGAAGATTTTTTATTAAGTAATCTAGCTGAAATCGCAACCGTGACGGACGATCCTTTTGTGGGATTAATCGAGTTTCCTGACGGCGCTGGCAAGGTTGAATGGGCTATCCATTGGTGTGACGGTGTGGATGGATCCACTCACTCCTACTGTAATACGATTCCTACGCCGCAAGGCGGAACCCATGAATCAGGCCTTCGCTCTGCGCTTCTTAAAAGTATTCGCGCTTATGGTGAAATGACCAATTCCAAAAAGGCAGCATTGATTAGCGGCGAAGATATTTTTCAAGGGTGTCAGGTTATTTTATCAGTATTCATCCGCGACCCTCAATTTCAGGGACAAACCAAGGAAAAACTTGTTACTGCATCGGCCAGCAAACTGGTAGAAAATGCGTTGCGTGATCAATTTGACCATTGGTTAAGTGGCAATACGCAAGCTGGCACCGAATTGCTTGAGTATTTTATAAGCCAGGCTGAAGAGCGCTTAAACAGAAAGAAAAAAGACGTCAGCCGTAAGGCGATTACCAAACACTGCGTCTCCCCGGAAAATTGGCTGATTGCAGCCGTGAAATCCCCCTGGGTACCGAACTCTTTATCGTAGAAGGCGACTCCGCTGGCGGCTCAGCTAAACAAGCACGTAATCGTGAAACACAGGCCATTCTTCCTATCCGCGGCAAAATCCTGAATGTTGCCAGCGCCTCCCTGGATAAAATTCAAGCTAACCAGGAATTGGCCGATATTGAACTGGCCCTTGGCTGTGGCACAGGAGACAGTTATAATGACTCCGAACTTCGTTATGAAAAAATCATTATCATGACTGATGCGGATGTAGATGGCGCCCATATTGCCACGCTGTTGATGACTTATTTCTTTTTAGAAATGCCTGAACTCATACGGCGCGGCCATTTATTTTTGGCACAACCGCCTCTTTATCGCCTGGTGCATAATCAACAAAGTTATTACGCCCAAAGCGATGCGCATAAAGATAAAATCATGAAAGATTTAGCCAAAAAACGTGGTAATGTTGAAATCAGCCGCTTTAAAGGCTTGGGTGAAATGACTCCACCACAGCTCAAAGAAACCACCATGAATATTAAAACACGCAACTTGTGGAAAGTCGAACTCTGCGATTATGATCCGCAGGTTGATGCTGACCAGGTTAACACACTCATGGGCAAGAAGCCGGAACTTCGTTTCCAGTTTATCCAGGAACAAGCCATCTCCAAGGGAGCCCGACTGGTTGAGGACATGGACGTATAGTTGGATTCTCTTTCATACAGTCTGGACGGGAAGAAAACGATGAATGTGGCGTAATAACAACATAGAGAATAATGTTTTAAACTTTTCTTTCATCATATGCTCTAATAAAATGCTCTCAATACACGCTGGAGGCAATTTCAAAGGATTTTTTAATCCCCTGCAACAGTATAATTTTCTCCCTACTTCTAACTGGTACAACAATTGGGAGCACCTCAATTAAACCAGCCGCATCAAGGTCAATATCATGCCCCGCAGTAAGCGCACTGCCGCTAAGGGTTATATTGCCACTGCCATCGGTGCTTATATTGGGTGATAAGGCACTTAGGATGAGGTCGTTTCCTGCCGTGATGCTCGAACCGATGCGCTCGATGGAATCACTGGTAGGCGTGCTCTTGTGATACCGACCTTCCGTATGGCGCACAAGGTCTGAGGTGCCGATGGTGATGTCGCCTTCGGTGGAGGTTAAACGTATCTTGTTTGTCTGTGGCTACCATTATTTTGAATTTTCTTACCTATTACTTTATATCTAAAGGTTTATACAAAAATTCTATCCCTAAAATTTCATCTTCATTATTAATATCAAAGAGAACTTCGGTTGGTATAGCATAGTCATAATGGCAATCACTTAGCTTATTCATAAGTATCATATTGTTGTTTTTTTAAAGGAAGAAGAAAAAACCCTTCAAATCTTCTCTGATTTTATCAAAACTTAATATATACAGACCTGGATCTGTATTATAATTGAGCTCAAATCCATAATTCTTTTTGTTTGTTTATATATAAAGTCCCATATTGATCTGGATCTGTATTATTTAAATCATAATATTTCTTCTCACTTTCTGAGTACAGCCTAAAATAAGCGACTCCTATTAATGTATCTATCGTCCATTTCACTAGAAAATCTCCTGATAATTGTCAATATTTAAGCTGCCACGCTTCATAACTGTTTTAATTGTTTTTGCTGCTGGATCTATAGCAACACCACTTAGCTTTGAATTACCCACACAACCTGGAACAAGTTTAGCCTCAATCCATGCAACTATTGAATTATTGGCAGGATCCAAATACTGTGTACCATTGTCAATGACATACATCGCTTGATCTTTTGTCAAGCTTCTCCTTAACAGTCGTTGCTCAGCATGCGCACCAGTCTGCCAAATAACTTCATTTGAAGAAATTTTGCTAACATTTTTTGCGGCAGCATCAGTTGCAACAGTTTTCCCTCCATTGTTAACAAACTTAGCAACAAACTTAGCCGTAACCGAATCACTACCGAGCCAAGCAGCGAACGCTTCACCCGCTTGTGTAGCCTTATAGACCTTGCCAGCTACCATGAATCCTTTGACTAGTACGCCCCAACCATGTACATACCGAGTTCTACTCCGGCGGCTTTTAAAGCTCCTAAGGCACCGTTTGTCTTATAGCCATCATAAACAGTGTACGCTGATAATGCAACCAATCCGACTCCAACCAACAATTGGGAGCACGTCAGACAATCCGTGGTTCAGTTTCTGGGAAGCACGTCAGCATCGACAAACAACGTGATAAATTTCTCTTCGTGTAAACTTATCGGCCTTTTGGAAAATAGCTCACATAATTCTCTATTTGCTACTTTGGCGATGCGCTTTGTGAACATAAAAGCAAGTGTATCATACTCAATAACTTTATTTTCATACAAAGCAAGAATATATCCACTCCATATCAAATGAGCCATTACAGAAGGAGCAGGGAGCTCCAATTGTTTATATGCCCTATTCTCTAAAGTTTCTTTGTCATATATCTTTTTACAATTGGATGAAATTAATATCAAATCTAAAACATTTTCATCATTATCAGAGGGAAAATTATTTGAGTGATTACCGTTATTTAATTCTCGTGTTAACTGCATGAGTTCATCATATCTCTCTGCAGAAGGTTGAGTGTTTGAAACTAAAAAAATGAGTTCTGGATACCCTATATTATAAAGACAACGCGATACTCTGAAATATGCATTTTCATCTATTTTTCCTATTTCCAATAGTCCAACTAAATATCCTCTTAATATCAATGTCTTTGGAACAAAATAATCCTTGTTAGGATCAGCATATTCTGTAACAAGCTGTTTAATAATTGCCTCATATGAATTATCACTTTGATCTATCGCAATTGAAGGATACCAATTTATATAATATCCCCGATCCGTTGCACTCCAGCCCGGTTGGCAGCAGTCTAATGAGTTCCCTTCTGTACTTTGTAGGAAGCCTTCCCTAGAATCCGTGCCTTCTTCTAAAGATACTTCTTGAGTCGAAGCATTGGTGATGTCGGATATTTCCAACACGATACCGCCATATAATTTAAATAACAAATGATTTCCAACAGGCGTAAGACAACCAAGTATGTCTATATATGTTTCGTAACTGATGTAGCCACCGTGAATTAGTGCTGTTAAATATCCTTTCCATAACAAAACTAAAGCATCAGTTGCCCCTCTCCAACTAAGATGGGAAAGCACCGTTTTCTTTAGAGCGGATAATTTCAATTGCTGAAAATCTTCTAACGGATTTTTAAAGGATAGGTTTTTCTCCGAAGCATAGTCTAGATTATCTAATTTATTAAAAAATTGCTTGCAGTCAAACATTCTATTATTTTGTTCTGCAAGTTCTTTTAATTCTCGTTCAACCTCTGGATAGATCAAGTCTGAGAAATCAATCTCATATAGTTCCTTAAAACCGATGTCTGGAAACATTTTAAGTACGTCAAGATAGAAATTCTTTAAAGACCAGTCATATAATCCATATAAATAACCTTTCCACATTAAAACATTATGCTCCGTGACTCCATCGTGGCGAAGGCTTTTTAGAATATTATTTATAATATCCTCGTCTGAAATACTTATCTTTGAATTCATTTGTCTTGCTTTTAAAATTGATGATTTATCGTTCCTTCAGAAGTAATTATGATAATTGATTTGACTCTTGATCCCCCGCCAGAACCAGGTATACGATTTATTAAATTATCAACCACCTCTTTAGTAACTTGAGGCTGATTCTTTGCGTCAATGATTACGTTACCTGATTGCTTGCTAGCATCGATTATTGTTCTCTTCACTGCCTCACTTATATTGTTTGTAGTCAAATTTGATATTGTTTTTAATTCATAATCGACGCCATCTATAATAGAATCTGCAGTTTGATGAGCATTTGTTCGTGGTATGATCTCAACTGTTTTTCCTTCTAGGAGTAGCTCATCAATAATAACATTCCCCGATTGTTTAGAAGCATCTGTTATGTGCTCGATAACTTTTACTTCAAGATTGCTTCCGACGACCATAGTTGTTAAACTTTTCTTTCATCATATGCTCTAATAGAATGCTCTCAATACACGCTGGAGGCAATTTCAAAGGATTTTTCCATCCCCTGCAACAGTATAATTTTCTCCCTACTTCTAACTGGTACAACAATTGGGAGCACCTCAACTCCCATTGGATATTTTACCTAGAATGCCAACTCCTTCTGTGTCTGTGTTTTCTCCTATATCCAAAGGATTGGTTGACCACGCTGAAGCTATTTTAATGACATCTTCTTCATCTGAAATTTATAATCACTTTCCGCGTCGAATATCACATCCAATTCTTTTTCTTGGGAGGTTATTGCTCCTTTTTTCATAAAATATTTCTCCATCACCATAAGCAAACGCCCTTTTATCTTTCCATCTTCAATCATTATCCATGAGTGATATTCACATACACGATGCGTACAGAAATAATAAAGTTAGGCATTTTTTGGGCTAAAGACGTCAAAGAATGTAAAAAAATCTTATTATTTTCCTTATCAGTTGAAAAGCTACCTATGCCAAATCCGATAACAAAATTCCAGCCTTTGATCAAAGGTGTAACAAAAACATGATTATCCTTTCTATCATTATAAATATGATTTAGCCCGGATTGCCAATTGGCTTTTACTGGTTGAGACAAATGAAGCACTTTAATAATTTCATCTAAGGACTTGCTTGGTATCGCAAGCCAGGCAGTCTTATATCCAAATCCTTGTGGAAAATCTGGCTCTGATGATATTTCACTATAATCAGATTTCTGCTTAAACCACCTTGGAATAGAATTTAATAGTCTTATCATAATGATATACTTATCTATGTTTTTACGTATTTTGTATTTTATGGTTATTCAATCTCTTTTGGCAAACATCTGCTTAAGGCTAATTTTAATCCTGCTCCAATCTCTGCTGGGGTGCTAGTATCTGGAAGATAAATATAATCTGATTTTTGAATGCCTTCACCGCTAAATAAATTACCGTTACGCTCTCTACGGCTAGGACTTATTTCTATCATTCCACTTTTCATAACAATATCACAACTCTTCATTTTTCTAAACATTGCCGCCCTCGTTTTATAACCAAAACGTTGCATAAGCCCCACTATCCATTTCTGTGCGCGTATTTTAGCAGCCTCAGTATCCCATAACTCGGGGTCTGCTTTACGATTAACTACCCGACTATAAGACAATGCACCTAAGATAGCCTGGCCTAACTCCTCTTCACTAGCATCAGGTAATAAGATATATTCTTTCCCCCGAAAATCCCCCATTATTAGCCCCATTCCTGAATAAGTCTTAATAGAACAAAATCTCTCATTGGCATACACACAGGCATTTTTTTCATTTGGATCATGTAGGAGTGTCATTCCCTTACCTTATTTTGGTTACAATCACATTAACATTCATTTGTTTCCCGTAGTCAATCGCGTTTTCTATCTGCTGCCATTGTGCGCCAGTTGTATCATAAGGTACGGCTAACTGGATGTCACGAGAAGTAATTCTAGTTGCGCTAAGTATACCTTCAATTCCAGGAATCTTTGCTTTCTGGAAATTAGCCGTCTTATCAATATACCCCACCAGGGTATTATAAACAGCGTTTGGGTTTTCAAGCCTATTGAGCGTTAGTGTATCGAGTGTTTTAGCACTGGTTGCTAACCCGGATATTTCATGAAGGCATGAAGTAATAGGTTGGCAGAACCGCCTTTATCTTATATATTACAGTTGCTTAAAACCAATTATAAGTGGATTCCGCCAATGACAATATGTACCAGTAATTCGCCATTATTTCCAGGTTTAAAACGTCGTAGATTGAAGATTGATTTTTCAGGCGGTCACGTAAGCAGCGATGGTGGAGTTTTGCTTATACGTGAGATAGACCGTCGTCTTGGATTTAACCGATCGTATTGCCGGTTCGATGCCTGATTTGCGTGATCAAAGTAAGGTTACCCATAGTATTCTTAGTATGCTTCGGCAACGAATTTATGGTATTGCGTGTGGTTATGAGGATGGGAATGATCACGCTACCCTTCGGCATGATATAGCGTTTCAAACGGCAGTTGATGAGAATAGTTTATTGGCAAGTCCACCAACGTTGAATCGTTTTGAGCACACAGCTGACCGTCAATTTGCCATAACGGCACATCGAGCCATAGTTGAAACCTTCATCGCTTCGTTTTCAACACCGCCCCAGGAGTTAATCCTTGATTTTGATGCCACCGATACGCTTGTACACGGCGATCAGGTGGGAAAGTATTTCCACGGTTATTATGGGAATCACTGCTTCCTACCGTTATATGTGTTTTGCGGAAAACAGCTCTTAGTCAGTTATTTGCGTCGCTCAAACATTGATGGAGCCAAGCACAGCTGGGCTATCTTATCCTTGTTGGTAAAGCAATTTCGCAAAGTTTGGCCTGGGGTGAGAATTATTTTTCGTAGTGACAGTGGTTTTTGTCGTCACCGGATGTTGGATTGGTGTGACCGTCATCATGTTGATTATATCGTTGGCATTGCACGGAATAAAACATTGGAGGGAAAGCTAAGGCCAACGATGTGTGTTGCGGCAGAGGCTTACCGCAATAGCGGGCAAAAGCAGCGCATTTTTTCCCTTTTTCCTATCAAGCTGGTAGTTGGAGGCATTCAAAGAAAGTCATAGGCAAGGCTGAATACAACCGCGATCAACCGAATCCTCGCTTTATCGTCACCAGCCTCGAGGGTGATTCCAGGACGCTGTAAGATGAAATCTATTGTGCACGAGGCGAAATGGAAAACCGTATCAAAGAGCAGCAATTGGATTTATTTGCAGGCCGTACCTCTTGCCATGAATGGTGGCCAAACCAGATGCGGCAGATTTTTTGTATTTACTTTCGTATGGCTTCCCATTATCCCCATCAACATCTTTTCCGCCTCATTGCAAAACGCCTGGCAACAGAATAATCGAACATGCCTGTGCTCCCCCCGGCACTTGCAAATAATGGGGGTATGGGGGACGTGTGTCCAAAATCTAGAAATCATCCTAAAAAATCCCTTTCGTTGACTGCTTAATAATAAAAAGTAACCACTCGACAGAATTAATCAGAAATGGACTGCTTCATGAAATATCCGGGCTAGGCAGCGAGTGCAGGAGAATTTTTTAGACTATTAACTCACTTCCAATTATCCCGGCATTATGCTAAAAAATAACAAACCCAATATCAAGTAAAGCGTCATAGAAAAATATATAATCGCCCTATATCTTTCTTTCTTGTTAAAGATAACCCAACCAAATGCAATCAAAACAAAGGCAGGCGCAAAGAAGACTGCCTGTTCACACCGAAGAGAATGCCGGAAACTTGAGCATAGAAAATTTGAATGGCTATACATTATAAATTCAAAATATTTCATGGAAGTATATGCTATTACCACCAATATGGTTATAGTAATAACAATAAATATTGCGTTATTATTCATTTCATTTAAACCCTAGAAAAAAAGCTTCACCCCTTGGATCCACCAAGAAGATCTTTCGTCATGTGTAGTGGTATCATTTAATCCATTTCCATAATCAATATAAGGTTTGACATCATAATTTTTATGAGAACCATTACTTGTTATAAGCGGATTGCTCATTAATTCTGGATAGATAATCCCCATAATCTTCGGATTATAGAAGTTATATGTTCCCTCATTAACCGAATTCGTGACTATGTTTCCTTTAGAATCAACAACTACCTCATATCCGAGTGTCGGATCTAAGTACTTTACGTTATTACCCAACTGGTCTTCCATAATTTTTCCAGTGGATGGATCAATAACAAAATTGTGCCAAACCGATTGATAGTCAGGCATTAGTACAAATTTTTCTGGATGTTCCAAATAGTATTGATTGCCTTCCTCAGTTAACTGCTGTCTTAAATCATAATGAATTTTTAAGAATTCGGTGCAATTGCCTGTGTTCATGCAGATTTCATATTGTTGTTTAAAATATGCATCCCTTGGATCGCTAATTTTTTGATAGCTCTCCTGAACCTTATCTTTGCACGCATTATTATCGCCACAAGCTTTTAATTTATTGATTAAATCACCCTTCTCATCCGGCAACAAATAATTATAATTAATCGCCTGCGCAGCCGTCGTGTTGACCGTTTGAATAGCTCCGGCACCCATGCCCAGGCCAAATGCAGCGCCTACCGCTAAAGATTGCCCTAACGTTGCACTACCTGTTTGACTCAGGCCGGCACCAAAGGCCAATTCTGCTGTACCCTCGCTCACAACTGCTCCAAATGCGCCCGCTCCACAATTACCGGATAATGCTAACCCGGCTCCACAACCAATAATCCCATGCGCTACTATATGTGTCAATGGGTCTATCATGTCTTGGTGATACAACCCACCTACATATTCCGTTGCCTCTTGTCCCGCTGTGTTTGCCAAGCCGACCAGAATCGAATGATCGATACCGTTAAACAAACCATCCCCATTCACTATGTTGCCAACCGTATTACTGACTACAGCGTTGGTAAGATTATAACCAGCCTTTTGGGCAACGCTTGAGGTTCCTGCTGCAATATTAAAATTGAATGCGTTGTCAATACCCGCACTGACACCAGCACTCACCACACTGATTGCCAGTTGTTTTAAATTAGCTGACGATCCCATATCTTCCAGTGCACCCAGGATATTGCCTTGATTGTTGATCAACGCAATGCTTGCTTGTGTGACCAATGTACTGAACGCAGCATTGGCCATAAAGGCTGATGCCGATCCTTCTGCTGCACCGACTATGGGAGCGCCCATACCACCTGTTGCTGCGGCTACAGCAATGGCAATGACAGCCGCAGCAGGCGCTGAAAGGCCGGTGGTTTTGTGGTACCATTCCTGATACACAGGATCGACCTTTTCCCAGCCTACATTATTTTGTTGTTGGAGTTGCCCCAGCCACTCCAAGCCGGGTTGTTGTTTGAGACGGTCAATGGATTGGCTGAGATTTTCTCCCTCCTGGCCTTCATATTGGACCGCAAACGACGTGGCATTGAGGTTCACTGTATTGGCTTGCAGTTTGGTTTGCTTAACCGTCTCAATATGATGGCCTTGATTCACCATGGTGGTCATAATGCCGTTATCTTTGCTGGACTGGATGCTTAAGTAATCCACATCTTTGGCCGCACCAAATAACAATGTATTGGCGTTGAGGTTAATGGCATCCGACGCTGTCAGGTTACTGCTTTGAATAAACATGCTATCGCCCGCTGTTGCGTTGATGCTGTGGCCTGCCGTTAAAACGGAAGGCTTATTGGTCAGAAGCTCCCTTTCTGCACGGATAGACGAGCCACCCATAAAACCGCCACCGCCACTTTTGCCTTGATAGAGACTATGATAATAATCAGCAGCAGAGACAATGTTAACGTTATTGGCCGCATCAAGATCAAGATCATGCCCCGCAGTAAGCGCACTGCCGCTAAGGGTTATATTGCCACTGCCATCGGTGCTTACATTGGGTGATAGGGCACTTAGGATGAGGTCGTTTCCTGCCGTGATGCTCGAACCGATGCGCTCGATGGAATCACTGGTTGACGTGCTCTTGTGATACCGACCTTCCGTATGGCGCACAAGGTCGGCGGTGCCGATGGTGATGTCGCCTTCGGTGGAGGTTAAACGTATCTTGTTTGTCTTTTCCTACCATTATTCTGAATTTTCTTACCCATTAATTTATATCTAAAGGTTTATACAAAAATTCTATCCCTAAAATTTCATCTTCATTATTAATATTAAAGAGAACTTCGGTTGGTATAGCATAGTCATAATGGCAATCACTTAGCTTATTCATAAGTATCATATTGTTGTTTTTAAAGGAAGAAGAAAAAAAACCCTTCAAATCTTCTCTGATTTTATCAAAACTTAATATATACAGACCTGGATCTGTATTATAATTGAGCTCAAATCCACATAATTCTTTTTGTTTGTTTATATATAAAGTCCCATATTGATCTGGATCTGTATTATTTAAATCATAATATTTCTTCTCACTTTCTGAGTACAGCCTAAAATAAGCGACTCCTATTAATGTATCTATCGTCCATTTCACTAGAAAATCTCCTGATAATTGTCAATATTTAAGCTGCCACGCTTCATAACTGTTTTAATTGTTTTTGCTGCTGGATCTATAGCAACACCAATTAGCTTTGAATTACCCACATAACCGGCAACAAGTTTAGCCTCAATCCATGCAACTATTGAATTATTGGCTGGATCAAAATACTGCTTACCATTGTCAATGACATACATAGCTTGATCTTTTGTTAAATTTCTTTCTAACAGTTGTTGTTCCGCATGCGCACCAGTCTGCCAAATAACTTCATTTGAAGAAATTTTGCTAACATTTTTTGCGGCAGCATCAGTTGCAACAGTTTTCCCTCCATTGTTAACAAACTTAGCCGTAACCGAATCACTACCGAGCCAAGCAGCGAACGCTTCACCCGCTTGTGTAGCCTTATAGACCTTGCCAGCTACCATGAATCCTTTGACTAGTACGCCACCAACCATGTACATACCGAGTTCTACTCCGGCGGCTTTTAAAGCTCCTAAGGCACCGTTTGTCTTATAGGCATCATAAACATTGTACGCTGATAATGCAACCAATCCGACTCCAACCAATAATGGGATCAGGTAACTGACACCAAATCGTTGACCCGTGCGATAGACACAAGACAGCGCTTTTTGCACCGGAATTGTTGCATCAAACGTACGTGGTGGATGGTTGCACGTATCGCAATTGCCACAAGGGTTGCACGTATCGCCAAAATATTCCAGTATCACTCCTCATTGTTTTTTTGCCGCGATGACAGGGCCAGATGGCCGCTTTATGGTGGCTTCGGATATGCGGATATTTGTGATGGTTGGCTTATGTGGCGGCTACACAACCTTTTCCTCCTTCAGCCTGCAAACGCTTAACCTGGCCAGGGAAGGGGCGATCATCTCAGCCGGCCTTAATATTCTGTTATCCGTTTTGCTGTGTCTTATTTCGGTATGGCTGGGATATTTGTTGGCATCTGTATTTAATCAACTTAAAGGAGCATAAATATGACACGGCCAGATAAGTGGGTTCACCATACGCTTGTATTTGATCTTCGGTGTTGCTCCTTTTAGGTTAAAGTTAACAGACTCTACTTTTTTGTGGACCAATTTTGGGGGAGCAGGTCACCCGCTTCGATATAAGAGCCTTTCACGCCGATATCATCTGCCGCATTCATGGTAACGTTTCCACCTGCCACCAAGGTTGAACCGCGGTTGGTCACCTGGTCTGTGCGGTGAATTTGCGTGCTGCTGCTCATGAAGCCGCTTTATGGCTAACCGTCTCCATGTAATAATACTCATCTACCGAGCTGATATTAGGGCGTGTCCTCAATTTGATATCCAAATGAATGTACAGGCTAGAAAGAGCATAGCTTTGAAATTTCGAGCCAATTTTTCAAATCGTGTTGCAATGCTTCTAAAGTGTTTCAGTCTGGCAAAAAGATTTTCTACTAAATGGCGGAGCTTGTATAGATACGAGTCAAACTCTGGGTTTGGCTTTTTGCTATTGGATTTTCGTGGAATAACAGGATTCATCCTCGCCTCTTTGGCTTGCGCTCGGATTGCTTCGGAATCGTAGCCTTTGTCTGCTATAAAATGGTCTGCCACTCCTATCTTTCCGATGATTTTATCGGCTACTTTGGCATCGTGGACTTCACCCCCAGTGATTTGAAAATCGATCGGATTTCCATGCGCATCGGCGGCAATGTGAATCTTAGTAGTTGCTCCTCCTCTAGACATTCCGATGGCACGTTCTTCGCCACGCCGAGCTCCACTTGCATGCTGATGAGCGCGGACATAACTTCCGTCGGCGAATACCCACTCCGTATCAATTTCTCCTCGTAGCTCAAAAAAAAATTCTCCCATAACCCTTTCGCAGCCCAACGGTTAAAGCGATTATAGGCTGTTTTCCAGGGACAAAATTCCTCAGGAACATCTCGCCAGGGAGCTCCTGTACGAAGCTTCCATAAAATGGCTTCCATAACTGCACGATCATTTTTCCAGCGATGGCATCCTTTCGCTTTCATTGTCCTTTGAAGTTGTTCCCAGATTGAATCGCTTAAAAATTGTCGCACCATATGTAAAACCTCCCTTCAATATTAAGGAACAATCTCACATATTCAGCTAATTTGAAGCCATTTTATACCAAGTCTCATATTTAAATAAACTAATTACATCTGTCATTATTTGTGATATTCTATGGCCCATTAACGTAATGAAAGGTTGGTTGCTATGGGCAGAAAAACGAAGTTATTGACAGATATTGTTGTAATACCATGTCTCATATTTAAATATGAGACATGGTATTATATGCAAAAGCATAATTGAGGACACGCCCTAATATCTTGGGCATTCAGGTTGATATTTTGCGCCGCCTGCACATCACTGCCCAAAATATCCAACTGGTCATGGGCATTGAGCGTCATCGAGCCTTTACTGGAAAGGGTCGCCGCATTCTGCACCGTCAACTCACGGTGGGATTTAATCGGCCCCTCATTGTTAATGGTAACGCTGGTAACGCTGGTGACGCTGTTGAGCGCTTGCGCAACGATGAGGATATCATCACCGGCATTCAGGTCAGGGTCAGCTGCGAACCTGCAGCCATATCTGCACCCTGGTTGATAATATCGTCACCCGCAGTAAGCGTGACATTGTCGCCGTCCATTAAGCCGCGTGCTCCTAAGACTGCTCACAACACGCAGAATTACTTTTAGGATTTTGGCTTTCTTGATCCAGGAGCACTCACCCGATAACTCACATTGCCATTGGGCTCAAGTACTACATTCAGATAATAGATTCCACTAGGCTTACCGCTTTTAATAAAATCTTTATCAGAGAGAATAAACTCGCGTGATTGCTTCTTATTGTCAAAATCTTTCCACCTGACAATTAATTTTCCACGGGCATTAGATGCCACGACGTAGCCTACTTCTCGTGTGCCGCCGAAATACATCTCACCAAGACGGGAGAGCTTGCTACCTTCCAGAGTGCATTCAATGTCGTTATACATTCGCAAAATTCGAAGCTCTGTGGATTGGTTAGCTTGAGCATTTTTCATAGAATCCAAGCTTCCCACAGAATTTTGAGATTGACAGGCACACATGAATCCCGCCAGAAGAACGATTCCTAATTCTTTATAATAGTGCTTCATATTGATTCCTTATTTAGATAATTATTTACGAATTATCAGTGCTGTTTATCAGCATATTTCACACTGTCCGCCAAATATTGTTTTTCATATTCTGCACGCAAGTTTGCTAGTTTTTCGTTGTTTGCTTTTTCTCGCTGCTTGTGTGCTTCAGTCAATGTTCCATCTTCCCTCATTTTCTTATATATCCGTCTGAAGCCCAAAGCATCTTGAATCTTCTGAATCATACGCCACCGCTCTTGTGCATGAGGGTATTGGTATGTGTAATACACCATACCATCTTGTCTAAATTCGAATTTAATATCTTCACTTGCTCCCTTTTTTCCAATATTGGGGAAATTCTCTTTGGTAATTTCAATTTCCGCCCGAAATTTTTCATGTTTGGCATTTTCCCAGGTTAAAACAGCCGTACCATAAGCCTCTCTCGTATGCTGAATCCATTGGCTTTGTGATGTATAGCTTCCAGAACCGAAACTACCTATTTGGCCCCCAATGGGTAAGAATTTTACTCCGCCCCACTCTAGTTCAATATTAAAAATTCTGTCATCGCTCATATTTAAATAACCAACCGAAGGTAAATATGTTCCCTTCATAAACGCGCAGGCTGCACATGACCAAAAGATTAAAACCAATGCAAAAATATATTGGGTTGTTTTATTCATCTAATTTCCTCTGTTATAGTTCATTTCTTTATTGTCCGTTTGGATAATACGTATCTCGTCCGTCATTTGAGCCTATAGGCAATGTTTCAACATGGATATAGGTATTATATAAATTATTATAGGCCCCTTGATAAGCAGCGTAATTACTGCTGCTCGGGCTATTTTGATACTGCTCTTTAACAATTTGGTAATTGTCATACATTTGTTTGAGTTCCGGTGAGACAAGATACTCGTCAGGCAAATCAACAAATGGCACACCATTATTTACAGCAACATAGTACATCCAACCCAGCGGTATCAACGATAACTCATTACTTTTATTTTGTTCTCCTGGCGTATAACCTCCACCAACATCGCTGTGCGCTCCAGGAAAAGATTGTTCAGTGACATTACTTGGACTGCTGCCGTCGCCATATAATATAGACTGCAAATCAAATAGCGACCGATTTTCATCCTCAGCAACCGCCTGAGCAGCAAAACCAATAGATGGAGAAACTGTAAAATCATATCCAATATCTATATTGTTCCCCGGAACACCAAACGATCCAACGCTATCAAATAATAATTCTGAACGGATAAATACAGCATCCAAAGGCACTCCTGGAATACCTTGCGTTAAAATAATATTTGCAAGGTTGCGTGCTTCTGCGCCGCCACGGCTAAATCCAGCGATATCAATCACAAATATTTTTCCGGGTATATAGGTTTCTGATAAAAACTTCATGGCATCCTGAAGTTGTTTTTCGGTACCACAACCGAATACAAAGCATACTTGATCTAATCCTACTCCCGTACCAACACCCGCAATATATTTGCCTTGAGTTTGATTACTATCCCCATAAAGCAGATAAAGCTTTGCCAAATTTGATTCACTGCCATTGAGAAGATCCTTATATAGATCCTTACCCGTCCCATCGATAAAAACTCCTACTTCTGTAAAGATTGCTTTCCTTGCTTCCGGACTTAACCCTTTTATCAAATCAACCATTTTCAAGGCTCCCTTAATAGCCTGGTCAATTAGAGCCTGATCTTCAGGCGTTAATGCGGAGCCTTTAAATTCCTTTAGTAATTTTGCAAATTTACTCCCATCGCCTTGTGAAATTGCCTTAGTCAACTGCTTCATTTGTTCGGTCGTAAGCCCTTGAGGAAAGAGGCTGGCTATAAGACTTTTTAGCCCTTTCGCAAGATCGGCAATATCAACAATTACCTGAACCGGAACTTCAATATTAAGGGAATTATGCTCATCCACCAGCACTTCCTGTACCTTATTAACATCGCGGTTAACGCCTTTCAACTGGTCATCCGCTGCTTCTTGTCCGCCAATATTAATAGTGCCATTGCCAATGGTGGCGTGAGTGATGCCAATTTTTGTATCTTCCTGGACTTGTGCGGTTACAGACCCACCTCCTGGCAAATGGGTATTGGTTCCCAACATTGGCTTCAGAACCTTGTCAAGTGGCGAGGGCTTAGCATTGACGCCAAAACTCCAGCTTAAGCCAATTCCTCCGCCGCCATAATCCCATATCTCTTCATCGACAAGATCAGAAGCTATGAGCCCTCCTGTATCGAGCACGAGGTTATCACCATCAATATAGCTGCCATCTTCTTGCGGAGTGGCCTGTGCGATAAGCGCACCTTCAACCGTAGTCGTGCCGCCGACGGTGATATTCACAGAATTCGTACCGATGATTGAAGTTACATCATCCGTCCAGGCACGGTGGCCTTCGCCACTTCCGCCGCCGACGTTAGAACCAAACTGAGGCGTAAAATGGCCGGTTATGTCAACGCTAACGCCAATACTCATCCCCGCACTTTTAGAGCTTTGGCTTGTTTCTGAAGTATTCTGTACCGAGGCAACTAAAAGGACTCCGCCTACATCCATATTCACATTTTCAGCCAGGATATTGGCCCCTTTCACCGTCGTGTTATTCCCACTATTAAGGATAAAATCATGACCCGCTTCAATAATAGTTTGGGTATTGGTGCTGCCGCTGGTTTCATATTTCGAAGAGCTAGATGATATTCCCCAAGAAACAGAAATACTTGGTAACAAACTTGATGGATTATGGACGATGTTTGAGATGCCACCTAAATTTTTATAGGTGTACCAACCCTTATAAGCATTTGCAGCCAAGTTTATCGCACCATAGTCACCTGATGTATCTGTATTCGCCAAACCATTAACGGTATTAATTGCCCCTGTAATACTCTCTTGAATAGCAATGGTGTAACCAATACTAGTCATTTGGTGTTTTTCAATGTAGCTGTTATCTGCCGCTAAGCTCCGCAGGTTAATATCATCATCACTACTGAGTATCACATCATGATCGGCATAAAGACGGCTCGACAGGATATCGATATCCTTGCTCGCATCCATGTTGATATCATGTCCTGCGATAATCATCGAGGGCAGTAAGGTTTCCTGGTAGCTGTTGATCCTGTCTTTGGTTTGTTGGTAACTCACCCCAAAACTCATGCCAGAAAGTCCGCCGGTGAAACCGCTGTCCTTTTTATACACGTAACTGGATTCATAACCCTTACCGGCTTCTACGGTAATGCCACCTGTGTTGTTGTGGTCGGCATCGGCGAGTAAATGGATGTCGTTACCAGCTTCTGCGTAAGAGGCGGTAACGTTGATATTATCATTGGCGTTGATGTTAATGTTATTTCCTGCCGTTAAAGTAGAACCTCGCAAGCTTTCTTTGTCTTGTTTGACCTCCTTCTTGCTAGAGCTCATAAAGCCATGGCTGCTGCTGGTTTCGTGGTAATGGTAGCTTTCGGTTTCGGCACCGATGGTGACATTCTGTGCGGTTAAATTAATATCACCCGCACTTTGCGCATCGCTGCCTTTGATGGTGATGTCGTTGGCGGCATTTAACACCAGCTGCTGACCGCTTAATAACGAGCCAATTTGCAAGGTGCTGTCACTGGTGTAATGGCTGTGGCGATAGGACGCATCGGTGTGGTTGTTTAAGGCCTGGCTGTCGATGATGATATTGCCGTTGGTCGACGTTAAGCTGCCGGTTCCACCGGCATCCAGCACACCGCCGTTAAAGTGGATATCACCGCTGGTGGTGAGGTTTACGTTGTTTCCTGCGGCAAGGGTTCCTTGATGTTGCAGTGTTTCAAACGTGCTTTTGCCATAACTGCTTGATCCTACGGATGCGCTGTTGCTGATTGTGTCTGCGGTGATATCTAGATTATTACCCGCTTTGATTAATCCACCTTGGTTCGCAACGGTGCTTGAGTTGATGGTGACATTATGCTGTGCTTGTAGACCACCTTGGTTGGTGATGCGGTTGCCTGTTAGGGCAATATCATGGCCGTTTAATGTTGCGCCGGTGTTTTGTGCAATGTCTTTTAATTGGGCATCGCTACTGGCTAGATAAACAGTAGGCACTAACACTTGTTTACCGTTAATGGTTTGCTGCACTAGCCACACAATATCTTTGGTTAAAAGCGATTGCTGTGAATCGGTTAAGGCAATACCAACCGATAAATTTAATGTACCCATTTGCTCTTTAGCATTATCATAGAGCTGGGTGATTTGTGCGGTAGCATCGGTAATGCCAGGGGTGATAAAACGTGTGCCTAGTTTTTTAAGCAAGGCATCTTCAATTAATTGCGTTTCGTAAAAAGGATCGCCTAATAATAAGATGGTGTGGTCAAGCTGATAACCGAGTTGATCTAATAAGTAACTGGAACCCACATAGCCATTTTGATTAATGTTTGGTATTTGGGTGGTGATCAAGTAGGGTGAGTTAGGATCAGATGCTACTCCAAATAAACCACCTACGCTAACATTCACTCCAGGGGAAACCACCGAAGATTGATCGATACGTGGGGTAATTAATAGGCCGTTTATTGGAAGCGATGTCTGGTTATTCACCAAATTTCCACCCAACGTTAATGTGCCACCTGCTTCCATGGTACTGGCGACGTGGCCGGATTGGTATACCAGATCAAACGTATCCAGAGGTGCAACCACCCCGCCAATGTAATCATAATCACCGGTTAACGGATTATACAGATGCGGTAGACAGCCGGAAGTCATGCAGGTATAGCGCAGGATACTGTTGATATCCATCCCGATATTGGTGACATTGGCATTCCCTAAATCAACATTGCCGCTGGCGCTGATGTAACTGACCTGCTGGTTGAGGGTAGAGGCATCTACTACCAGGTTGCCTTGGGAAATAATTTCGCCGGCCCGCTCGGTAAAATCTTCTGTTTCTGTAATGACCTGACGTGCTACACCTGGAGGAAGGTTGGGATCAGCCTGCCAGGTAGAGTTATTATCGACCATGAATTTAATGCCGTCTAAATACGGATCAGCATTAAAAATCAGCCATTGATTATCACTGCCGGTATGTGCCAGCATATCGTCATTGCCATGACCTAAGCGGATATCAAAATACTCGATATCGCCTGCATCCTCAATAAAGGAAGGATTCCCGACGCGGTGGTTGCTGATGGTGTTCGCAACCAGAGTCATTAAACCACCAGATTGAATTAAGCCGCTTTGGTTTTCTAATAAGACCATGCGGGTGTTGTTTAAACCACCCATCCATAAACTGCCCGTTTCTGCCAGGATGTAACCCTGGTCATTGAGGAGGTGATTGCCAACTTCTATGTTCATATTGCCGTGCGTATAGAGTACGCCTTGGTTTGTCAGGTCATGTGTAGCACCGAGTAACGCATCATCGTTGGAAGCGATAACACCGGTTGCGGTGTTGTTTAAATCGAGTGCGCTTATATCGATATGCGTTGCTGAAGAAAGTTCTCCTTGATTGGTTAAGGTTCCACCGACTGTTAAAGACAAATCACCCAGCATCGATATAATCGATGTATCATTTAGCCAATTGCCGCTTACGTTTTGCAAGAGGGTGTTGGCTAGTAAGGTGCTGTTCGTTGCGCTAAAACTGCCATTAGTTAGGGACAATTCGTCATTAGCCACAATCTGACTGGTCGTGATAGTGGTTGCTCCAGTGGAAATAAACACCACCGAGTTTGCGAGTATCTCGCTATCGCTGATATCGAGGCTGGCGGCTGTCATGGATATCACATCTTCTGTTCCGCTAGTGAGTACGTGTGTTAAACGAATAGAGTCTGCATTGCCCGTAATGGTGTTGGCTTTCACAAACGCAAAGCCAGAATCAGCATTTGAGCCATCCAACGTAAGTTGATTGCCAGCAGTGAGAGTAAGCTGATCACCAGCATAGATATATTGACCACCTAATGCTGCATCACTCTGTGCATTCACGGTTACAGAACCACCAGCAGAGGTTCTGCCGGTATGGGTCACTTTGCTGGCTGTTGAGGTAAGCTTCACATCTGCAGTAGCAGAAGCAGTGCTGGCCTGCACAAGCTCACCATCGGCGGTGATTTCTAAATTACCGTTACTGGCTTGCAAGATGCCGCCATTATTAACACCAACGCCTGCTTCGGTGCTTTTAAGATAAATCTTTCCTGCATACATGCCACCCAAAGCAGATGCATCAATCGCAATGGTGGGTTTGCTAACCTCTGATTCCGGTGTGGCAGCAAGTGGAGTGGCCACACCCGTTTGATAATTAACTTGGTTGCGGCCCGTTGTGACGCGCACTGTATTGCCACCATAAATAGCGGCGTGAATTTGTGTCGCACGGGCGATGATATCAAAGGAATCGGTCTGGCTGGCATCAACGCCGTTGCCTTCAATCAGGATGTTGCCTTTATCAACGGTGATATGGTCTATATTGCCCACACCATCCATATGGGGCACTCCGGTCGTTAACGTGACTTTAGGCGTTTTGAGAAATCCACAGCCATTGCAGCTGATACCGTTGGGGTTAGCCACGACATACTCGGCTTCTCTGCCAAAGATTTCCGTTGGGCCTTGCAAGGAAGATGGATTCGTTCCGGTTACTTCATTAATAATAATGCGTGCTTCATTACCGGAAGTAAGGTTGCCATTGCCAACCACAATGCTACCAATCGTTGATATTCCTGAACTGGCTGAATTATTAACTATCAACCCCTCGTTACCAACTTGTAGTTCCCCAATCTTATTGTGAGAAACCCCTCCTCCATTAGGTGTGGCAATGTTTTCGACGGGTGTGTGATTAAGAGATTCTGCAACCGTGGGTTGATTGGCTATGGGCGCGGCGGTGTCTGGCGTAATCACCGTTTGTGCGTAGACAATGGGGGCTAACATCGGCTGCAGAACCAGCAGCGCAGACAGCAGCAATACAAGAGAATGATGTAATTTTCTTGGCAATTCTTGTCCCAATTTTCTCATAAACACCGAATGCGAATTAATGGCTATTTCCCACAGAGGGGAAATTGTATACCATGGTATAAAGCTGGAAACAAGGGATTATTTTCAACCAAAAGTTAAATGGGAGATTGGCGCATTTTTGTATGTAAGTTAGCGAAGGTCAGTTTTTCTTCTTCATGAGCTGCAATGAGGAGTGAGAATAATGGCGGGGACTTCTTTAAGTCCAAGGCGCTGAGCAGCAGATAGTCTGCTGTGTTCTGCGATGATAAGACTGTCATCCCCCATAAGGATAGGATTCACAAACCCAAACTCAGCGATTGAGCTCTCAAAACCATCTTTCATACCTCGTTCACGCTACCAGGATTAGGGAAAGATATAACCATATTTAACCACTTGGCTGCAGATCAAAAAAAGTTGATTGATCTCTAAAGTCTTGTTTCGGGTGTCCCATTGACGAAGACAGGAAAAGAAATTTTCTTACTAAAGAAAACACATTACTCCTGGACCTTTTCCTGCAAATCAATTTTAAATCCTTCATGTGACGCAGCAAACCCTAAACGCTCATAAAACCGATGCGCATTATGGCGCTCTTTATGGCTGGTTAGCTGCACAAACCGGCAACCTTTGGCTTTTGCTTGCGCAATGGCCCATGTAACCATGAACTGACCAATTCCTTGATTCCGATAAGCATCATGGACATGCACACCTTCTAACACCGCCCGCAGCGATCCTCGAAAACTCATATTTCGCGTATAGGTAATTTGCAGCGTTCCCACCAGTTCCTGGTTCATTTCGGCCATAACCAGTAGCTGGTCTTTATCGTTATCAATGGCTTCAAATGCTTGATAATAAACGTGTAAATCATCTAGGCTTTCACGATTCTTGCCTAAGAAATCATTGGTCAACAAGGCCACAATAACCGGAACATCTTCGCGCACAGCTTTTCTCATTAGGATAGAGTCAGGCATTTTTCCTCCTCATTGCAACCACTCTTTCCATAAAAAATAGCCTGTTATAGACCATGATGCAACAATAACTCCTAGTCGCACTAGGTTTGAAGGGATGCCTCTGGAATAATGGGCGATTAAAAACCCACCCACGATAGCGCCCGTACCCATAACAACCATTTGCATCCACATCACTTTATGCGCCATACAAAATATGACAGTGGCTATACTGTTAATACAGGCTGCCGAACCATTTCTTATTGCATTAATTTCATGCATATTTTGAATGCCAATGATCGAGAAAAATGCCATAAACAAAATGCCCATGCCCGCGCCAAAAAATCCCCCATACGTCGAAATCATTAACTGGGTTGCAATCACCATTAGCCAGTAAAAAAATGTGGGTGCTGTGGGTTGCGATGCATCTTCCTTGGGAATTCTTCGAAAGGTGCGGATGATCGGATCCCTGAACGAAAATAAACACGTAGCAAGTATCAGCATCATCGGTACAATATTGGCAAAATGCTCATTGGAAAGGCTGATAAGGATCAAAGCCCCTATGCCCCCACCTATAAAACTAAGTGGAATAACGAACTTCATCAGACGCGTTTGGTTAAATAATTCTTTGCGAAACGCCCACAAGCTAGCACATGTACCCGGCCATAATGCAACCGTCGATGTTGCATTTGCCTCAATCGGAGGAATACCCAAAAAAATTAACACAGGAAAGGAGAGAAACGAGCCACCGCCAACGATTGCATTCAAACCACCGCTGACCATACCAGTCCCTAATAAGATAAGAAACTCAAATGCTCCCATGACTGCCCTCATGTGTCAGATATCGGAACACCGCTTCTAAATTAGGTTCTTTGGTAGAAAGATCAAGAATAGTGAGCCCCGCTGCTTTGATGGCAAATAAAATAGCTTCAAACACCACTTCGGATGTCTTATAGCTGATTTCTAATGTATGGGCATCAATCAATATCGCTTCATACACAGCAAGCGATGCCGGAATGGCCGTGAGGGCATCCTGCAATTGAATCCGAACGGTTTTGCGATTCAACCGCTTCATCAACGTGGATTTGCTTTCACTGGCAATAATCCGCCCATGATTAATAATAGCAATTTGATCGCACAAGGCTTCTGCTTCTTCAAGATAATGAGTTGTTAAGAGTACCGTTGTTCCTTGGCGGTTAAGCTCCTTTACATATTCCCATAATTGCTGGCGCAGCTCTACATCAACCCCAGCCGTGGGTTCGTCAAGAACCAGGATTGAAGGTGAATGCACCAATGCTTTGGCAACCAACAACCGTCTTCGCATCCCCCCAGAAAGGCTTCTGGGTTTATTATGGGCCTTATCTTCCAGTTTAAGTGCTTTAATAATTTCGTTGGTTTTTCGATCTTTAGGAGCGATACCATAATAACCAGCGTGATTTTCAAGCGCTTCATAGACGGTAAAGAACGGATCCAAAATCAATTCCTGCGGAACAATGCCAATGTTAAACTTAGCCTGGCGCATATGGGTATCAATGTCCCAGTGTTGCACATGGACCTTGCCTCCAGTTTTATTCACCAGCCCCGCAAGAATATTAATCAAGGTTGATTTACCTGCGCCATTAGGCCCTAACAACCCAAAGAAGGAACCTTGAGGGATCGCTAGGTCAATCCCTTTTAACGCATCCTTAGCAGGTCTTTTAGCTGTTGCCCGATATGTTTTTAAAAGCCCTTCACAAATAAGCGCCGACGATTGCATGATGGTTCTCAATAAATAATACAGCCCTTATCATAGCCAACTTAATGAACTTGCTCAAGTTTATAGGCATGATCGGCATACCAGGTATAGTACACCGTTTTGCATCGATCAATCTACTCAGTCGCCTCAAGCTTATAAGCATTCAACTTATTCCGAAGCGTCCGCAAGGATATCCCTAAAATCATTGCCGCTTGGGTGCGATTGCCTAAACAATGACCCAATGTATTAACAATCATCTCTTTTTCAACACTTTCAATGGTTCTGCCAACAAGCGGCAAAGCACTTGCTTCCAACGAGGAATAGGTCGTTTCGATGGTTGCCTGGCTGTCGATATTCGTATCGGCACTTTCCTGCTGCAATAAAATTGCCGATGTCCCTATTTCATCCCCGCTTGCTAATAACACCGCACGGTGCATCGTATTTTCAAGTTCACGAACATTGCCTGGCCAATCATAGGCTATTAATTTGAGGGAAGCCTGGTTCGATAATGGCTTTGCTTTCATACTATTGGCCGCAGAATATTTTTGTACAAAGAATTGCGCCAAAGGCACAATATCTTCTTTGCGGCGACGCAACGGTGGCAGCTGTAGATTGATGACATTGAGACGGTAAAATAAATCTTCACGGAAGGCACCATCACGGATAGCTTCTTTTAAATCGCGATTACTGGTGGCAATAATTCGGATATCTACATCCACCGAAGCGGCTCCGCCAACCCTGTCGATTTTTCGTTCTTGAATAGCGCGCAGCAATTTAGGCTGCAGACGAATATCCATTTCAGTTACTTCGTCCAATAATAATGTGCCTTTATTGGCTTCTTCAAATTTTCCTACTCGCCGCGACAGGGCTCCGGTAAACGCCCCTTTTTCATGACCAAATAATTCTGATTCAAGTAACTGCTCAGGAATCGCCGCACAATTCACCGCAATAAAAGACTGGTTAGCACGCTTGCTGGTTTGATGGATATAGCGAGCAATCACTTCTTTACCGGTACCCGATTCTCCTGTAATCAAAATACTCGCATCAGCACCGGCTACTTGTTTGGCCATATCCAAAACCGCTTGCATGGCGGGCGAATGGCAAATCATTTCCGTTTCTTCCAGACGCGGCGCTATTGCCTCAATCACCGCAGCAATGAGATCACCATCTGCAGGAAACGGTATAAATTCTAAAGCACCCGCTTTAATAGCTTCAACGGCTGCCTTGGTATTATTGCCAATGCCACAGGCAACAACTGGGATAGCAAATCGCTCCACTCTTAATTCAGTAATAATTCCTGGAATATCCTGATCAACATTGATCATGAGTAAATCGGCACCATACCCATTACGAAGCGCACTTAGAGCCTCATCTTTTCTGACAAATAACCGTACATTGGCAAAACGGTTTTGCGCCGCACTAACCGCTTGCTGGATATAACTGTTATCGTGGCTGATTATCATCAGTCGCATAGTGCTTCCTTATCCTTATTATGCCTGTTCGTAGTATCGCACACGCTGGTCTTTAGGCAACGTGGTATTAATATGGATTTCCAACTGGCGCGGATTTTCTTTGCGAGCAATCGATCCTAGCGCTTCTTTATAAATGGAACTCACAATCATTTCTTTTTGCGAATTATGCTCGAGTTTCGACGCAAGCGGTGTAAACACCATATACGCCATCACGGCTCCATAGAGGGTGGTCAGCAATGCAATAGCCATCGCAGGGCCGATGGCTTTGGGATCATTTAATTGCCCTAACATTTGCACAAGCCCGATCAAAGTACCGATTAATCCAAGCGCCGGCGCCACCTCTGCCGATTTACGCAACACTGCGGCGCTTCGTTTATGCCTCTCCGAAGAGGCTTCAAGCGCTTGCTGTAAGGTATATTGAATATCATCCGATTTAAAATTATCCACCAACATCTGCAAGCCTTTGGCAAAAAAACGGTTATGCGCTGCCATGACTTCTTTTCCCTGTAGGGACAGAATACCTTCGCGTTTGGCAATTTCAGCTATTTGGATAGCACGATATGCTGCATAACTTGGCTCTTCCACTTTAGTAAAAATCGTTTGTATCAACAAGCGTTGCGCCGCCACAATATCTTTGAAGGAAAAACAGGTCATCGTTACAAAGAACGTGCCTATAATCACCAACAGAAAGGCGCCTAAATCCATAAAGGACCTGAAACTGCCGGAGATGTAAATACAAATGCCTAACAAGGCAAATGATACACTTAAACCTATTAATGTCGCAAAATCGATGGAAACCCTTCTCATAAACACCCCCTCACCCCTGGTATAATCGTTATCACCTCTGCTGGTTACATCGCTTGTTTATTTTGGTTTAATCACTTCGGTAATGGTCACACCTACACGATTTTCGATGATCACAACTTCCCCTTTAGCAACTTGCCTACCATTGACAAACAGGTCAATGGTTTCACCCACTTTCCGATCAAGCTCTACCACCGACCCACGCCCCAGGCGTAGCAACTGATTTACCTGCATTTCAGCACGCCCAAGAACGGCCGTTACTTCTACCGGAATATTATAAACAATCTCAAGATTGTCATCACTGACTGCCGCTGCAACTGCTTCCACATCAGCACCTGTCTGATTATCTAATTCATCGACGGCAATATCTCGTTCTTGTTGTTTAACCATAATGTTTCCTCTTACCCTATCCCGATACGTTACTCAGATGATTGTTAGCAACGCTGCTTAATAAATGATGAATTGCCTCGTCTATCTTTGCGTAATGAGTTTCAATCTTTCCACCTTCCCATTCTAGACGAAATTCAGACGGTGCCAACTGCCCATCAGCATAGATGGACTCTATGACTGCATCTGTTTTCCCTAACATAGATTGAATATCCTGCATTGCTGAAAATATTTCTGCACTCACCCCCAATTTAATGGTGGGCTCATCCGCCACAAATTGCAAACATTTTTTGATTTCCTGACATAATTTTTCATGCTCTTTGCCTTCCATCAGTAATCCAGACAATTTTTGAGCAATCGTTAATGTTAACGGGACCAACGATGCTAACTGCTTTTGGGCAATATCATTTAAACTATGCTGTGTTTCGCTTAATTTTGCAGCAATCCCCGCGAAGGCTTCATCGAATATCTTCATTTTTTCATGCTGTTGGCGTTCATAAAAAGAAGAGGTCTCTATTTTTCCTTGTTCGTATCCCTTTTGAAAACCGCTATCATATGATTCCTGCACTATTTTTTTATAATCTTCTTCCGAAAAATAAAAACCAGGATGGGTCGCCTTATCAGCTGGTGTTTCTTTTGCTTGTTGCGCAAAGCCACCTTCAGAATTGGTAGCCATAATCCCCTCTTGAGAAAACGCAGGGAGCACATCTCGCTCACGCAGTGTTTCAAGCCTTCCACCTAACTGACGAAAATGGTAACGTTCTTTTGTTTCTGTATTGCTCATATTAGTAAATTAACTCATCTCCACTATCGGCTTTGGTACGCACCGTTATTTCGCTTTTGGCAATTAAATCTTTGGCCACATTGATAATGGCACTTTGGGCATCATCCACATCGCGGATACGAATAGGTCCCATACCCTCCATATCTTCTGCCAGAATTTTCGATGCACGCTGCGACATGTTATTGAGAAACAACACACGAACCTCTTCTTTGGCGCCTTTCAATGCCATCGGCAATTTATTTTTATCCACAAACCGAAGTAAGGTTTGAATATCCGATGGCGATATTTTGAGCAGATCATCAAAGGTAAACATCAAGCCTTTGACCTTTTCTGCAGAATCCGGCAAACGCTGTTCTAATAATGACATGTATTTCGATTCATTAAAGCGGTCAAAGTTATTAAAGATTTCCGCAATCATGGCATTATTATCATTCTTCGTTGTCTTCGTCAGGTTGCTGATAAATTCTGCACGCAATGTTTTTTCAATCCCATCGAGCACTTCTTTTTGTACTGGCTCCATCGTCAGCATACGCTGAATGACATCAAAGGTCAGCGTTTCAGGTAAGGCCGATAATACTTTAGCTGCATGTGCTGGCTGAATTTTTGACATGATCAGGGCAATCGTTTGCGGATATTCATTTTTAAGATAATTAGCCAAAACTTCTTCGTTGATATTCCCTAATTTATCCCAGGTATTTCTGCCTGCAGGACCACGAATTTCTTCCATGATGGCGGACACCTGGTCTCCAACCAATACTTTATTCAACAAACGTTCGGTATTTTGCATATTGCCCACAAACGAAAGGGTGGCTGTTACCGAATTGGTGAATTCAATAATCAATCGCTCCACCACATCCGGCTGAACTGTGCCCAACGTTGCCATGATACTAGAAATTTCTTTGATTTCCTCTTGATCCATTAATGAAAAAATCTTGGAGAGATTAGACTCATCAATCGTCATTAAGACTATGGCGCATTTTTCTGCACCGGTTAGCTGCATATAATCTTTAGTCATAACAGCTCCTTATAAAATGCCTAATTATTGTTGCCATATAACCATGTACGCATAACCGACAATGCTTCATCCGGATGTTTCTGGATTGCTTCATTGACACTTTTGATGGTCATGGTTTTAACACGTGCAGATGCCTGATCGGTATTATTAATATCCATCATGTCATCATCTAGCGGTAGATCTTCGGTCACAATATCCACAAAATTGGTTACTTCTTGCGTACCAAGCAATCTAGCTTCTTCTGCTTCCGCTGTTGCAGAAGCTTCAAATGCCTTGTTAACCATTGGCCTGATAATCAATAAGATGGCCAATATCACCACAACACCAATAATAAGGGTCTGCATCAAGTTTTGGAAATCATCTTTCAACCATGCCAGCTTATCATCTTTAACTTCTTCGATTTGACGCTCAAACGGCATATTAATGACTTCAATCGTATCGCCACGCTCCTTTTTGAAACCAACAGCAGAACTTGCCAATGCCCTGATTTTTGATAATTCATCTTCGGAACGTGCCGCATACATTTGTTTACCTGTTTTAGGATCGGCACTATAGGTACCATCGACCAAAACAGCAATGGAGAGACGTTTAATGGTGCCACTTTCGCTGATTTGATTCTTGACTGTTTTGGAAATTTCAAAATTAGTGGTTTCATCCACTTTTTGGTTATTAGAGCTGCTCTGAGCTCCCTGGCTGCCTCCATTTTCCTGATTGGGCAAGTTATTTGCAACCGAAACATTGCCCGCCCCTTCCTTGTTGTTGGCATTCTCATTTTCTTCAATCGTTTGCACCGACCTAGCCACCTGGCTATCAGGATCAAAGGTTTCAGAATTGGTTACTACACGATCAAAGTTGATATCTGCCGTCACGTGCGCTTTGATTTTTCCCTCACCGATGGTTTGGGCAACCAGGCTTTCTACAGACTGCTTCAGGCGCTGCTCAATCATGACTTGGTAATCTTGGGCCTCACCAGAACCACCAGACAAACTCAATTCATCTTTGACTCCCAACTTTAAAGGCCTGCCCGTGGTATCAACAATGGTAATATTCTCGAGCTTTAGACCCGGAACCGCCGTAACCACCAGATGGCTGATTGCTTGAATCTGAGACCTGCTTAGGTTTTGCTTGCCCTTAATCTTCAGAATAATCGAGGCTCGAGGCTCTTGCGCTTCCTGCTCAAACAACACCCGCTTAGGTATCACCAGATGCACCCGAGCATTATCAATCGTATCAAACGACATAATGGTTCGGCTTAACTCGCCCTCAAGTGCCCGCTTATTATTAATGTTATAGAGAAAGTTGGACGTCCCCAGAGCATCGGCTTTATCAAAGATTTCATAACCAACAATGGAACCAGATGACGGAATGCCTGCCGCAGCCAGGTTCATCCGTAATTGCGGCACCTGCTCTGCCGGCACCAAGACTTCCGTACCATCACCCACTATTTTATAAGGAATTTTACGCGCCTCCAGTTCCTGGACAATTTTTGAACCATCCGCAGGAGCAAGGCCCGAATAAAGCGGCACCAATGTTGGCGCCGATAATTTAAATGAGATAATCGCAAAAACACCCAGCAACACAACCGTAACCAGCGCCATAATAGCCAGCTTGACCGGTCCCAACCCTTTTAAAACATTCAGTAATGCATCCATAATAACATCAAGATACTAATAATTCCCGCGCTTCCCTAACCCAACGAGGAAGACCCAACGCATCCGTGGTTGAGCGTAATCCTAAACAAAAGATTAATTCTCACAACACCACCGTTCAATTCTAGTAAGTTAAAAACAGGATGTAAAGCTACTCTTGCGTCCCACATCGCTCAATCCCCCCTCTTTATCTGCAATTATCTTAAATTTTCTATCCATTCAGCTAAAATCTTATTTATTTTTTAATGATAAAGGCTAGTATCATAGATGAGGGACTTGTCTATTTTGGGGATTTAGAGATTAGCATATGGAACGTGTCAGCATCGCCACGCCGGAATATATAGAGTCCGGCCATTATTATGAAGACGCACGTGATTGGTATAATACACGCTATATCCTTCCGATTAACGAACGGACGCAATACATTATTTTTTCAGCTATATCCCTGTTTTTGCTAGCAGTCATGCTCTTTAATATTACACTTTTGTTCCCAACCGAAACAAAAGTGCCCTTTTTTAGTAAGGTTGATAATTTTGCCAAGCAATATTCTGTCATTACCCCGCTGGGTGATCCAGGCTTAACCGTTAACCAATCCATTGCCAAATACCTGATCTCCCGCTACATCAAGGCACGGGAAGAATATTATCCATCGAATGCTGATATCGAAAAGAAAT
The DNA here is from genome assembly GCA_016722515.1 of Alphaproteobacteria bacterium. Taxonomy (NCBI): domain Bacteria; kingdom Pseudomonadati; phylum Pseudomonadota; class Alphaproteobacteria; species Alphaproteobacteria bacterium. The sequence goes on along the minus strand of JADKJE010000002.1, from coordinate 370,608 downwards.
TTTACTTTGTTCACCAAAATTCCTCCGCGCCCCTGTTTAAGGTCTACCAGGAGCATATGAGCACATCTGACCCCGACAGCCCTTTGCTTAAATACCAGCTCACGTCAACCCGGACAATTGAAATTCTTAACATTATCTTTGATGAAAATCCTCAACATCCCGAAACCATGGTCGTGACATTTAGGGCTACCGTCAATACCAACCAAGTCAAAGAAACCACTAATTGGCAAGCTACGTTATCGTTTAACTTGTCTGATCCAGTTGTTTCGCTGTACAATAACGTACCTTTTGAATTTACTGTGACCAATTACGAGGTACAGAAAATTTAAAATTCGCCCCCTCATTCAGGTGTAGTATGAAAATGTTTTTGTTTGTTCTTAGATTAATATGTGTTGTCCTTATCCTTGGAGCTTCGTCCAAAGCCTGGTCCCTTGAAGAAAACCCCAAGCCAGTACCGACAGACGCACGTATCAGGATTTACTCGTATAAACCGAATCAGGTTTATAAATTTATGGGGCACTATCGCTTTCAGTCCAGCATTGAATTTGCCCCTGGAGAAACCATTGAAACCCTGACCATGGGTGACCCGGGTGGTTGGCAGATTGAGCCTCTTGGTAACCGTATTTTCCTCAAACCTATCGATGATTACGCCACCACTAACATGACGGTGATTACCAATTTAAGGATGTATCATTTTGAGTTATACGCCGAAGAAACCGAAGATATCCGCGATGACAACATGGTCTTCGTCGTAAGGTTCGTCTATCCGGAATATGGTATTGGTGGTGTTAAAAATTATAGCATCAGTTCGACACCTGAATTTAATGATACTGAGAACTATAATTTCAATTATACCGTCGCCGGCAAAGAGTATATTTCACCGATCAAAATCTTCGATGATGGTGAATTTACTTATTTCCAATTCCGCGAGAAGAACAGCGAAATCCCTGCCTTTTTCCTTGTGAATCCGGATGGCTCGGAAGAACTGATCAACTACCGCATGGATCATGGCTATGTTGTGATTGAAAGAGTCGCAAGCCAGTTCACACTTCGTCAGGGAAGTGAAATATTATGCGTATTTAATGAATCACGGCCACTTATTAAGTTAACGCCAGTAACGAAAGCAGGCGCGCGATGAAGCCCCTACGACGAAGAACCGGATGGAGCCGTTGACGTTGTAGTGCCTTCGCATAAACGCAGTGTTTCTTTGAAGACTGGACGTAAGCCGCTGCCTAATTATCTTCCACGGGAAGAGGTGATTTGTGAATTGCCTGAGTCTGAGGTACAGGCGGAAGATGGGCTCACAAGCAGGCAAAGGGTATCAGGCAAGTCGAATCAAAGCCAATCCTGGATGAATTATACCAGTGGATGGAGTCGCTGATCCACAAAATTCACCCCAAAGGATTACTTGGAAAAGCAGGCGATATCGAAAAGCAAGGCATCACTATCGTCCCCATTTCCCTTGATTTCAAAGGTCCAGGACCCGTCAAAAACCTCCCCACCACCATCATCATCGATCCACGCGGCAAAGAAATCAGGCGCGTTGAAGGGCCCTATGAATGGAATAGCAAAGAAGTCACAGATTATCTATTTCCATTTGCTGAGCATAAGCCGAAATAGAGTAGGGAAAATGGCGGCTTTGCTATAATCTACTCATACATATTTATCCGTTATCTGCGTGACTCCAGGGATTTCCTTTAATGGAAATATAAAGGTGAATGTACTCCCCATTCCGCTTTCATTATTCTCTGCCCAAATCGTCCCTAAATGTGCCTTCACAATTTCTCTGCAGATAGCGAGACCCAACCCCGTTCCTCCAGCTTTCGTTTTGGTAAAGCTGCTTTCAAAGAATTTATCAAATATTTTGGTCAATTCACTCTCTGGAATACCAATCCCTTCATCCGCTACTGTAATCACCATACCAGGTACCTGGGCTACTCCATCGAGGAAAATAGCTTCCGGATTAATGCTCTGGCAAATGCTAATGGTACCCTTCTGTGAATATTTAACAGCGTTGCCAATGATATTGGTTATGACCTGCACCATCCGTCCTTCATCGACGTCTACCAATGTTTCGTTAGCCATTGGTTCAAACTCCACTTTCAGGTGCTTTGCTTCCGCGAGCCCACCTGTTTCAGCAATAACCGTTTTAATCAGGTCACTAAACAGCAGCTCTCTACGTTCCAGCTGTATCGCCCCTTTTTCAAATTTTGACATATCCAGTAGGTTATTGATCAAAATCAATAGACGTTCCCCGGATTTATGGGCACGCTGAGCATAATTGAACAACATCACATCATCCGTGGTATCCCACTCTTCGACTAAAAGCCGAGTGAAACTGGTCACTCCGTGGATGGGTGTGCGGATTTCATGGCTCATATTGGAGAGGAAATCTGTTTTGACTTTTAGGGCGTATTCGAGGTCTTCGGTGCGTTCGTCTACTTTTTGTTCTAAATTTTCTTTTAAATCCTTTGCCACTTTTACCATAATATTAAAATCAGCGGTCAATTCTTGAATTTCGCCATATGATGGAGTACTAACTTGCACATCATAATTACCTTTTGTCACAGCACGTGCGGCGTGCGAAAGTTCAATTAGCGGCGAAGAGATAATATTCTGGAGTGCACTAGCAAGAAAATAACCCAGCGCAATGACTCCGATAAGAGTCACCGAGAGGGCAACAAAACTGACTTGAAGCTCTTTGTATATATCTCTTAGATCACTTTTGATAACCATCTGACCTATGTTTTCACCCTTCTTGGAGAAAATGCTGGTAACCAAGATTAAGCCATCCCATGTAAACGAGTATCCGTTGCTGTAATGGGAAACTGAGGGACAGGATTTCTTTATAATCTGGTTCAAATTTCGCTGAACAAAGATTTTCTGACTCTTATCAAAAACACAAACATATTGAATCGACTCTTTTTGCTCAAAATCTTGGAGGTCAGCTATTGCCTTTTCTGGTTGACCGAATTGCAAGCTGGTAGCAATCCTTTTCGTCATCACACCGTTCACGAGGGAAATTTCATTGACTAACTTTGAACTGGTATTTGTTATCGTCCTGTATGCAGAGCATATTCCCAGAAAAATAGCAGTGAAGGTAACCAAAAGCATGGCAAAGCCAAGGAGTTGATTTTTTAGAGGCTTATGAAAAAGAAATCTGGTTAACCACATAATTTTCCAAGTTTTATAACCCATTACCCTATATAAAAGGTAACATAGTTATTCCATCTTGTAAATTAGTTATTATTTAATACAAATTTAAATAACTGCAAACAAAAGGTTAACAACGCCGCATTAAGCCTAGTTAGAGGCTATATTCATGGACTCATGAACTTTTGTATAGTCTCTTAAAACACCTCGGGAGGTTATATTAAAGTCTGCGAATTTTTTGCTAGAATGATAGAACCTCCACGTTGAATCAGCCCAGACTTCATTTTTTCTTTCATATATCTTTGCCTCAGCTGCAAAAGTAATATCATTCATTGGAGCTTGTCTTCTAAAATTCATTTCTAGAAATCTAAGAGCAACCCCATTCCTTCCATCACTACAAAGATTATGTGAAACTCTACCTGCTTGCGTAATAATAACGGATAACAATGTCATACTCATATGCTCCCAACACAATTCTGGAAATGAGTTGTTCTCCGATGAGGCTTGACTAAAATCAATACACACACCTTTAGTATGAACAATATTGCAGCACTTAATGTAGTCGTATGGCTTTATATCTAATTCAAATCTCTCAATCAGAATATCTTTTAATTTATAATTAGGAATATTAAATTTATATATCTCCTCTCTATCCAGGATAATCCTTTTTCCATCTTTAATCCTGGCTAATGATGTTGGTGGAGCTACCTCATTGTTTTCTTTAACATCCAGATTCACTAATGGAAGAGCAGACATTTAATCTCCTTAACTCAAAATCTATACGCAGCTTTTAACATGACATTACGCGGAACGACCGCAGCAGAACTTTGTAGAGGTGCTGAAAATTCCTGATGGTAATGATCAAAAATATTCTGCCCTACTAGACTCAAATCCAAACCATCTATAGGTTCCCAACCAATCCTTGCATCGAACCTGAAGTAGTTATCTATGCCAATAGAAGGCAAATTGTCAACAAAAAATAAAATATTATCTAACTCAAAATTATGAGGCAACTTAATATGTGATCTCAAATTAAATTGGTTCCTAGGGGATTTACCTTCATCTATCCTTAACTGAGTGTCAGTACTTGAGGGATCTATGTCAGTTTCAATTTTTAGAAAAGAATAACTGCCTGTAAGTTCCCAAAATTGCTTTATCGGCTCCCATTCCACTGATATTTCCCCGCCATAACTTCTTGCTCTACCTAAATTGGCAACATCTAATGGGATAGCTACATTAGCTAATGAATAAGGTACTCCCCTTTCAAGAGTTCGCAAATCATCATAATCATTATAGAAAATAGACGTATCAACAAACAAATCATCTCTTGGAAGAAAACGATGTCCTAACTCATAGGCCATAAGAGTTTCTGAACCATATGATCTATCGCCAATTTGCGATACGTACCCAGCAGAGCTGCCCGGAAAAAGAGCATTAGGTGGAAGTATCGATACAGCTAATTGAACATCATCTTCCGATCGATTTGGCGTCCTGACTGCTCTCGAAATAGCTCCCCAGAATGAGTTCTTTTCATTTGCATGCCAGAGCATTCGAGCAGAGGGCTGTATTTCAATACCCGTATGTTCATTGTGCTCAATCTTTGTGCCTAACGTTAGAAAAAGAACTTCTGGTTTTAATGAAATTGTGTCCTGGGCAAATGCATTAAACAGATTCTCCGATATGCTATCTGGTGTGTATATAAAATATTCCGAATTCCTCAAATTATCGGAATAGTACCGATAACCTCCCCCCCAAACAATTTGATTAGTTTCGTTTGGAGCATAGGTATTTTGATATTCAAAATCGAGAGTATGGCTTATTTGGCCTAATACCGAAGGGTTATCACGATTGACATCATCATAATAGAGTTGCGTCGATGAGACGGAAATATCAGAATGTTTATGAACCCACTTCATAAGAATATTGCCACCGCTTCGTTTTTCCTGGTCATTAATCTGCTGGCTATAGGGAGCAGATAAGATCGGCAATGTCAGGGTTCTATCTTCTGTAATTCCATAAAGATCACCCTGAACAGTGAGTGAATCCTGTGACGATTTATCCCAATCAGTTCGAAATCCGACTTGGTTAGACTGCCAGTTATCATTATTATTCTGGTTGTCTAAGCCCTTAAAATTATCACGATTAAAATGTTTTGCATAGGCTCTATAATAAAAATCACCTACCCTTCCGCCTTGTCTAACTCCCGCTCCTAGTTCTAGATTTCCGACGTTTGAGGTAATAAGCGTAGATGAAGTACTTTTTGCATTTTTAGTGATAATATTAATAACACCATTAACCGCATTGGCCCCCCATAATGTAGCACCAGGCCCACGTATAATCTCAATTCGATCAATGTCTTCAATAAAAGTATCTTGGACATCCCAATTGACACCTGAAAATAGCGGTGTATATACCGTTCTTCCATCAATAAGCACCAAGAGTTTGTTTGAAAGCTGATCATTAAATCCCCTTGCAGATATCGCCCATTTATTGGACCCAACCTGTGAGACTTGTATTCCAGGGGCCAATCTAAGAGCCTCTGGGATACTTGTTACTCCAGACCGACGAATATCCTCGGCTGTAATCGCATAAACAGCTGCAGAAGCATCTTTTATATTTTCTGCCTGCTTAGACACGGATGTTACCGTAATATTTTGTCTACGAAGAATCTCTGTAAGAGGTGTTTTTAGTAGGTTTTGTTCATCATTTGAAAGAGGCTCATCTGATCCATATTCAACGGCCCATACATAATCTAAGGGCACAAACATACTTGCTCCCAGAAAGAAAGTGACCATGGCCATTTTTTTAAAACTCATACATAACACTCCCCAAATGTAGTCTTTATCGATTTATTCCCTGTTTTTAATCCTAATTTCTTATGAAAGCTAGGTCAAGAGCAAACAAGTGTTTACAATTACGCTGGCAATATATACAATACATAATTCTGTCTTTCAACCTTTTATGGCTTAACTCTGTGGGATAATGAATGGAGCTGACTTTAACTAAAGAAATGATCTGGATATCAAATCATCGCTTCTATAAGCGGTTAGATGATATATGCATTTCATCGATGAAAATAACCTGGGATCCGCTGAGTAGAAATAATCCTGAACATGCTATTCATGTTATGGGGCAATGTGATTTTATTAATTCACCCTATCAAGAAACAAACTCAAATGATGTGTCCGAAACAAACTATATTGCCCTTATCCAACAAATTGAAAAAACGTTACAGAACTTGCTTCTGATCCCATTCGAGTCTTCTTTATATTCCCTAAATGGAAAGATTATAAGGCAAGCCCCGAAGGATAATATCTCTTTTAAACTTTGCTTAAAACAATTTACTAGAAGACAATTCCAATTTATCGAATTTAATTGCGATTTCTTTCAATTTCTAAATAAAATTGCGGAATTCACTTCAATAAGCAATTCTCAAAGAAATGCCTGCACCGAATTCTAACATGCCAAGACATAAGAAAACATAACGTTCAGATCAAATCGTGATTGTGTTCTATTAAAAAATTTGTAACAATAATAGGGCGAGGTTTGGATGAATTTTATAGTGTTATTGATTGTAATAAATGTTTTGGTTTAAAACTCTATTTTCAACGTTTCTTTTTGTTTGCGTTATAACAGTAAGTTGGACTGTCATGGCCATCGAATTTGTCCGACCATTTAAAGAAAATATCGCGATTGCAGCATTTGTTTATAACCTCACAGATTATGTTTCATGGCCTCAAAAGCCATCCACAATTAAATTATGTTTCATGAATTCGGATGATATTTTTAAAGAAGCCGAAAGGATTTACAAAGAATCCAATTATAAATACAACTACCTACTAAAAAAAATTGATGATATGAATCAAATTTCTGGGGAAGCATGTAACCTTCTCTACATTGACTCGAATAACAAAATTCTTCTTGAAGATCTTATTTTAAAACTAAATTCAAAACCCATCCTTACTGTTAGTGGTACGCATAATTTTGCAAAATTAGGTGGGGCAGTTGAATTCAATTTTAAGGATGGTCAAGTAAGTATGATTATAAATCTAAGACACTTAAAACCAACCCAGCTCAAAATTGATGCTGAGCTTCTGGATATGGTCGAGTTGATTCGTTAGTCTTTCCCGCAATGAAATTTGATAGTTTATCAATAAGCCACTTGTTAGGAAATGAGCCCGACAATAGAACTGCTGTGCGTCTTTTATAACCGCATCGTCATCGACGCCGACTCATAAATTTCATCTTCGCGCTCATTAACAAACGATGGTAGATGGGGTGAGAGTAGGTGACACCGATATTTAAGTAAAGATTTTGCTGCTCCTGTTAATGCTCCTTATACCATTGCTCAAATGTTTCATCCTGCTGCTGCAAAATACGATTCTGTTGTTCCGTTGCTTTTGCTCATCGGCAGGTAAGACCACAAAACATCTTACAGGTATGCATTCATAAACAACGCACCACAATTTTCTTTCATTTTATATACCGCGATAGTAGCAATATAATTTAAAATTTCAACTCTAATATGCAAAAACATCTTGTAAAACAAAAAATCCAATGCTATCAAGTAAGGCGAAATGGTGTGGATATATATTTTAAGATTAGGATTATCTTCTAAATGGCTGGGATATTTGTTTTTTTGTCACGACGATTACTGATTTACTGGCTGGTAGCTCTTCAATTATTCCAGCCAATGGCTGCTCATGCGCAAACAATCATCACGCCGGATCAAAATGCAGCTGCCAATAATAGACCAGTTGTTGCCGAATCTGCTAATCATACGCCCGTTGAAAATATTGCACCGGTGAGCGCTGGCGGGGTATCGCACAATGCACTGACTGATTTTCAAGTGGGACAAGAAGGGGTCATTATCAATAACAGCGCCAGCAATGGGGTTTCCACTATTGGCGGGGTTGTGCTTGCTAATCCCAATCTGCATTCTGGCCAAGAAGCAAGGATTATTCTCAATGAAGTAACGGGAACCAACCCGACCAACCAGGAAGGCTATACTGAAATATTTGGCAAAAAAGCCGAATATATCGTTGCCAACCCCAATGGCATCAGCTGCAATGGCTGCGGTTTTATCAACACGCCTAAAGTGGTGCTTACAACCGGTAAGCCTACTTTTGATGCTAACGGTACGATCACATCGATTAACGTTGAAAAAGGAACCATTACTGTCGGTGGTGCAGGAATGGATGTCTCCACGACCGACTCAGTGGATATTATTTCGCGTGCAGCAGAAATTAATGCGACCATTTGGGGTGGAAAATCATTGAACATTACCGCGGGACAAAACCAGTATGATTACGCCACAGGAAGCGTAACGCCCCTGGCAGCAGAGAGTGCCAGTGACGCATTAAAACCAGTGGTAGCGATTGATGCCTCACAATTAGGTTCGATGTATGCCGGCAAAATTACCTTAAAAAGCACAGAATCTGGTGTGGGAGTTAACAGCCTGGGTGAAATGGTAGCGACCAGCAATGATGTAACCATCAATGCCGATGGTACCATTACCTATGGAACCGCGCAGGCGGCTAATGATATCCACATCACATCGCAAAATGGTGGCATCACTCAACAGACAGGCGCTTATGCCGGAAAATCGATTGCCCTGCACGCGAAAGGGCCTGTGAATGTATCGGGCCAATATCTCTATGCCGAAAATGGCAATGTAACGATTGATACCGAAAATGATGCAATGATGGATGGATCGCAGGCAGGAGAGAGCTTTGCCTTCTTAATGGCAAACCAGGTTGCCCTCCATGCGGGAGGGAGTGTATTATTTTCGCATGTGAGCAGCAGCGGCCACGAACAGGTAATGGATATCAACGCTGGCACGAATCTGGGTTTTGATACCAGCACACTGGCTGCCGGTACTTTTATACTCCAGTCAGGACTTGCTACTCATGTGATTGACAGCGTTCTGGTTTCTCAGAATGACCTCCTATTAAACGCTGCTGATTTTGCCTTAAGCAATAGCACCCTGCTTGCCGTCAATGACTTGACCATGAATGTGAGTGGCAACTGGCAAAACAATCTGGGAGTTATCACCTCTGAGCATCAAACAGCCATTCATGCTGGCGGAGCGCTGGTGAATAACGGCGAATTATCCGCACACAGCAGTTTGAATCTCGAAGCTACCGACATCACCAATAGCTTGGATGGCTATATGGCAGCCAATGGCGATGTGCAGATGAGCGGTACCTCATTCCTTAATCGCGGGCACGTGCAAACCTTAGGATCATTGGCCATTACCGCAAGCGGTGATGTCACCCTGATTGGCAGTTTGTTATCGCTGGGTCAAACCGATATCGGTGCCAACACCCTTTTAAATCAGGGAGGAAGCGTACAGGCAGGTTCACACCTCTTACTGACAGCACAGAATATCAGCAACGCCAGTGGCTTATTTTATAGCGAACGCGACCTCAATGCCAATGCTTCATCGATCCTCAATGATGGAGGTGAATGGGCTTCACTTGGTGCCACAACGCTTACCGCATCGACGGGCCTCACCAATCAACATGAAGGTGTCATTCACAGCAATTCCAGCCTTACACTCCTCTCCCAAGGTGAAATAGACAATAGCGCAACGCTGGTTTCCAGCGGATTATTCATTATAGAAGCCGATACGCTAAACCAAAGCGGTACATTATACACCCTGGATGGCATGGAACTCACCATTCACGGCACAGCGACCAACAGCGGTACGATCCAAAGCGAACAAAGCATCATACTGCAAAGCCAGTCACTGCATAATACCGGCGCTGTCATTGCAAGCAACTTACTCACTGTAAGCGCCATCGATCTGATCAATGCTCAAAATGGCCTGCTAGGAAGCCTTGGCGATTTAACCCTCCAGACAACCAACCTCACCAACACACAGGGAACCTTATACACGGAAGGGTTTTTAACCCTCACCGCTCATCACGTGAATAACAACCAAGGAACGATCATTGCTTCTGCACTTCTACAGCCAGAACAAAGGAGCGTTCAAGCTTCACAATTCACCATCGATGGAACCATAACCAACAATGCCGGCACCATCAGCATCGCCCATAACCTGCATATCGATGCCAATGCCATCGATAATAGCAGCGGTACGATGGTTGTTGGCGGCTCGTTTGTGGTGAGCGCCAATCATTTTAATAACCAGCAGGGAATCACGTCAACAGGCGTTGATATCAATATCCAGAATCTGGATAACCGCAATGGATTAATGGAAGCCGGAGGGCTTGTCCATATCATCAATGATACCATCTTTGAAAATGAAAACGGCACGGTGCAATCGTATGGCAGCAATGGTAATGGGTTGGTTTCCATTTTAGCCAATCAGGATATTAACAATCAAGGCGGCAGTATTTTAGCCTTAGGCAATATTGATTTGACGGTGAATGATGATTACACCATCACCGGTGACGTGCAATCGTCGGGAACGGTTGACATCACCGCCCATAATATTATCAATAGTGGCTCGCTGCAATCAGAAGGATCGGTGGTTTTTAATGCATCCGGCTACATTGAAAACCAGTCGCTTGCTTCGCTTCTGTCTAACGACACAATGGATCTTTTAGCCACCGGCGCCATTACCAATTATGGCGAAATCAGCAGTGCCAACGGCTTGAATCTTACCTCAGGCAGCACCATCACCAACGGCCTTGATGCACTTATGACGACCGGCGGCCCCCTCGCCGTCAGCACCAGTTCAGACCTTATAAACCAGGGCCGTATCAGCAGTTTGCTCGATAGTTCCTTCACGGCATTAAACTTCACCAATAACGGTCAGATTAGTTCAGGCGGTTCGATAACCATAACGACGGATAACATCACCAACACCAGCCTGGTCTTTGCCAGCCAGAATTTGAATCTATTGGTTGAAAATCAGTTGCTGAATGATCAAGGCACATTAGCGGCACTGGATGGTTCGATTATCATCAGCAATGCAGCAGGAGGCCATGTCCAACAGGTTCATAATCTCTCGGGAACGATTCAATCCTATAATGGCGATGTTTCTATTCAGACCGATTCATTGGTTAATCAAAGAAAAGCCTTAACATTCAGCACAGTAACCATCACCGACCCCCTGCAGCCCTTTTCATTGCAGGATTATTTGGTCGATGCCCAAAAACGTCTCTATACCGCAGAAAACCTGGCCTATAAAGAAGCACATCCAGAAGAAACAATCCTGCTCTATATCAATGGAGTTCCGTATGATGACTGGACTTCTACCCAGATGCTTTCGCAGGTTTATAACGATGTCGGCAGTGCAGGCGTATGGAGCGATGGTTATTTCGTTACAGCAGTGCTTCCTTTAAATTATTGGGATCCAAATCTTACCGAATCATTCTTTACTCAATATGTAAATAATCTTTCCACTTCTTCCACCTATGGCGTCACGATGAGCCATATTCAAGAAACCGCAACGACGGATACCGGCCAATCAATCATCAGTGCCGGCGGGAATATGGCGATTGATGCTACATCCCTCTTAAATGATGCTAGCACCATCGCCAGTGGCGGTAATCTCGCTTTAACCGGAACCACGCTGGTAAATCAGGGATATGATTTATCCAAAACAGACAGGCTGACTTGCAACTGGACCGGTCCCTGTTTAGGCTATCACCCCGAAAATGAAGGTTATTTCCGCCTTAATCTCCCTTCTATGGGATCACCCGGTTCCCAGGTCGACCTTGATACCGGCATTTATCAGCATATCCCCTCACTCATTACCGCAGGGGGAAGTATCACCGGCACGTTTAGCGGGGCGATTGATAATGTATCGATAGTCCAAAACACCGCCTTGCCTGATTATTATCCGCAAGTAGGCCTGACTTCTTATAATAACGCCACCTTGAATGTTCCCGGCACCTCCCAAACGGATATGTATCATTATATCCAAACCCCTCAGGGACAAACGGGATTATTTGTCCTAAACGGCGAGCTGGGGACACTCTCCCAGGTAGGGCGATTGGAAGATCAGGTTGAAGGCGCTTTCGTCCATAATTTTGATGGCCCACCTCTAACACTGGGTTTAGAAGCAAGCGGCGGAAGCCCGGGTTTTAATTACGCCATTGAAACCAATGTGGATTACATCAATGTCGATGCGTATTTAGGTTCGGAATATTTGCTTAACCTGATTGGTTTCAACCCCGACCATATGATCACGTTGCTGGGTGATCCGTTTTATGAAACAAGCCTCATTGAAAAAGTCATTATGGATAAACTCGGCAAACGGTTTATCGCTTCGACCATCACCAACAGCACCCAGCAGATGCAGTATCTAATGGATAATGCCGCTGCAGCCATGGTCGATTTAGAATTAGTCCCCGGCGTTGCCTTAAGCAGTGAACAGCTGGCAGCACTGCATTCCGATATTATCTGGCCCGTGCAGCAAGTCGTCAATAATCAGATCGTTTGGGTTCCTACCCTTTACCTAAGCGCTAATAGTTTGGCTGGCATCGAACCTTCCGGCGCCATTATCAGCAGTGGCCACGCGACCCAATTAACATCTGGGAGCAATTTAAGCAACCTCGGCGGCAAAATCTCCGGTGGCTCATTGATTAACCTCACGAGCACAAACGGCAGCATCCTTAATAAAGCAAGCGTAGTCAACACCACCATCGGCAACAACACCCTTGGCTACCTAGCCAACCAAGGCAACATCACCTCCGGCGGCAGCGTGTTGCTGAACGCTGCGTCGAACATTCACCAGGTAGGCTCGTTACTTCATGCAGAAGGCGATCTGCAGTTGCTTGCGGGGAATGATATCACGTTGGAAACGGCACAGGTGAGTAATGAGCTGACGGGTGCTGCCCAGAAAGGAGGATTATGGATAGAAGACAAGCTGGTAAATGTGGGAAGTGATATCACTGCAAATGGCAATGCCATCGTTAAAGCAGGACATGATTTTACGGTATCCGGCAGTACCTTAGATGTAGGCGGGAGCGCTGCCATTGATGCCGCCCATGATACCACGATCACCTCAGTCCTTGATGCTAATTATTCCGAATTAAATATAAACTCCGGTCATAAGAAATATCTAAAACAAATCTTTTCAACTGAAAATGTTGCGGCTAATTTACTGGTTGGAGAAAATCTCTACATCAATACGCCGGAACAAGGCAGCAATGACAGCCTTGTTTATAAAAACAGCCATGATGTTTCCATCATTGGCAGCAATGTATTAGTTGGCGGCAATACTGCCATTCTGGCAGCCAATGATATAAACATCCTTCCTGAACAGGAATCGGGGTATTTAAATTTTCAAACCAGTAAAAAAGGCTTCCTTTCTTCTTCAAAAAGCAAAACCAATGATATCTGGGTTAACCAGGCGGGTTCCTATTTAGATACAAGCGGCGATTTAACATTAATATCGGGCGGTAATACTTCTATCATCGCCAGTGATGTTTTTGTTGGCGGCGATGCTGCCATTCAAACCGGCCTTTATACCGATAGCTCCGGTACCATACATGAGAACCAAAACGCCGACCTGACTATTTCATCTGCTACGGATGTGTATTCCCACAGCTATGCTTTCCAGAAGAAGAAAATTGGCCTTAGCAGCCCGATGAATATCCTCGGCGGCGTGGTGGCAGGAGCTATAATGGGAGGTCCTGCTGGTGTAGCCTTGGCAGCAAGCTCCGTTCCTGCCCTTTCTTTTAAAGGAAAAAAAGAAGCAACCCTTAACGAAACCCAGGCCAGTTCCACCTTATATGTAGGCGGTAATTTAACCACGCACTCCCTTGGCGACACCGCCATTATTGCCAGCAATATTATTGTGGATGGTGATGCATCGATGGTGGCTGGATTAGTAACCGACAGCAACGGTAATGACCATATTAATAGTAACAGTGATTTGCTCCTGTTATCAGGTCAAGATCTATCGATGGAAGCAACACAGTCGCAAAGTGGCAAATTATCGTACAGTCCTTTTGCCGGTTTAGTCGCCACAACGCTGACAGGAAACCCGCTGGGCTGGGCAGCGGGATTACACGGCAAATACACCAACCATCAATATGACGGCATCACCATGTCGGAAGTACCAACCTATTTAAGTGTCGGTGGCAGTTTCACCGGCCAGGCTTTAGGGGATATAGGGATTGTCGCTAGTGAAATTCATGCTGTCAATGATATCACACTAACCGCTGGCACCTTAACCACCGAAAACGGCACCTACACCAACGCCAATTCAAACGTCACCATTTTAGCCGGTCATAATGTGAATGACCAGCAAACCAAAGACCTGTCCGTTAAACTTGGCTGGAGCAGCACATTATCACCCACCTTTATTGGTGTAGGCTGGGGTTTAACAGGAGCGTATGATCATGTTGAAGATCATGCCATCAGTGCCGTTCCGTCTATTCTTGAAGCTGGACATAACGTCAACATCAATGCTACCCATGATATCAGCTTAGTTGGCAGCCAAGTATTTGCTGGTAATGATGCCAACTTCATAGCAGGCCATAACCTTAATATTCTAGCGGATAATGACGCAAGTGATCACGATGAGCAGCATTTCGCAGCTTCGCTTATGGTCACCTATGGTATTAGCTCGCAAGTCAGCGAAGCCATCACTGCCATCAATAATATTTCCAAATTAGGCTCTCTCAATCCCAAAGCCTCTCTTAGCGGCATCAAAGACCTGATGGGAGGTGATTTTGGATTAGACGGTAAAGAGCAATTAATCAATGATGGTTTTGCCATGCATGAAGGTATTGTGGGATTCGGTCAGTTAGGCGAATTTACCTCTAACATTGCCGGCACCTTACAGGGCACCAAATCGCTTGCCGATTTCGCCAATGGAATGGCAACAGCAGGTGTTGGGTTTTCTGCCAATGCCTCCTATTCAGCCAGCGATTCCCACGACCAAACCGCTTATGTATCAAGCATTACTGCCGGTCACAACCTCACGATGGCATCAGGTAATGACACCACGATCATAGGCGCTCACCTTAGCGCCGGAAATGATATGACCTTAGCCGTAGGTCACGATCTCACCATCACCGCTGCACAAAATCACAGCGAAGCAAACAGCATCGGCGCTTCCTTTAGCACTAATATCGGTCTTGAAGGGCAAAATAATTTTGTCGGCGGCGGGGGTACAAATGCAGGCCATGTCAATATCGCTGGCTGGAACTCGCCATTTTCACCGCAAAGCTCCGATAGTTTTGGTTTGGGAGGTTCATTCAGCAATTATATATCCACCTCCTACACCAATGCCACCCTTTCTGCCGGCAACCACCTGCAGATTGATGTAGGCCATGACGCCACCATCAAAGGCGCCAATATTCACAGCAACACTGCCGCCGTCAATGTGGCCGGAAATTTAACCATTGCCTCACTGCAGGACACTGAACAATCAGGTGATGGATCGGCATCCGTTGATTTCATGAACGGCAAATTAAATGGCACCAGTATCCATGGCGGCTACACGGATAAAGCCTGGGTAGGCAATCAAACCAGCCTCGTTACTGATCGCACCTTGACCATGAATATCGGCCAGCAAACCAATATCATTGGTGCCTTAATCAATTCCCACAGCAATGACCTCACACTCACCACAGGCTCACTGATTTTCTCTGACCTTTTCGACCATGATGTCATGAAATCGGGCGGCGCTGGCATCAGCGGCATTACTTCCTTTGGCAAGGATAAACAGCCTAAATCTGGCGATTCCAATTACGGCGAGACCTATCACGGCGATTATACAGCCCATAATATCGAACAAACAACTCATGCAACGATTGGTCTGGGGACAATTACGGTGGCAGGAACCACGCTTTCCCCAGATGCACCAGCTTTAGATGGGCTGAACCGTGATCCTGAAAAAGCTCAGGAAATCACAAAGGTAGTGATCATTGACCCAATTAAGATCGATTATACGGATGTGAATAATTGGGGCCAATTAGTCGATGATATCGGCAGCGTCAAGAAAAACGCAGCTGCGATTGCGGATAAACTTGGAACTGTTCTAACGAATGGAGGTAAAACGCCTTATGAAAAAAGCTTATCCACGATTAAGAATGATTTAGTCCTTTCAGGAAAAATGACCGACAAAGAGGCCGCTGATTTAATTGCAGAAGCCAACCAAATCATAGCAAATGGCTGCTCCATTTCGCAATCCAGCATCATGGATTTCTTCATTAGCAATGCATATGCTGGCCCAAATTGCACAGCAAGCCCAAAAACCCAACTGATGGCAATGACCATTCTTGTGTTTACAGGAATTCTTGAAGCTCAATTAGAATGTAGCGAATGCATTACCTATAAAAAAGCACCCACCGCTTCTGAATTATATGGCAAGGGCGAAGCAATACTCTACGCGGGCGGGAGTATGTCGGAGGCAATTGCGGCTATCTGGAATGAAGCACCGGTGAAGAAACCTTCAGGAAGCGATAAAGGACAAAATAGTGGTGGGACCAATTCTGGGAATGAAGATTCTGTCAACGGCGGAAATGATGAAGATATTTTAGAGGATTATTGGGATAATTCAGGAAAGAAAAAAGTTTCTGATGACTTTGGTGTTGATATTCCTGCAGAGAATATTGAAGGCATAAATGATCAAATAGAAAAAGGCTATGAAGAGGCCCAAGAAATATATGATGAAATTGACATTCATGATCTTAAAGATACCTTCTATAAAAATAGAGGTGGAGAATTACCGAAAGATGGTGTGTATATTGAAATAGATATACCGAATGACCCTTCTGCGAAAAACAGAGGAACGCATCGTATAATTATCGACAAAAAAACGGGACAAGGATGGTATACTCCAGACCATTATGGAACATTTATAAAATTAAAATGAGAAAGCATATGCCTGATACAAATTTCAAAGAGATAGAAAATCATGTTTTAGGGAAATTAGTATTGGTTCCTAATCATCAAGCTACGTTGGAGGTATATTTTAGAAAAAATTGGGAAAGCCAAAAACATTTCTATCGAGTGGTGCGAGCTGATATGCATCAATGTGATTCATGGTTTTCATTAATGCATGAATGGGCTGCTGCGCTTCAATTTAATGAAGATTTTAAATTTGATAAAATTGCTTTTCATCAGACACTAAAAACTTTTAAAGTAGGAAAATATGAAAAATATATTATTAATATGGCTGGTTTTGGAGATATCTTTTCAAAGAATGACGATGACCTTAAGGAGTTTATTTATTCTTTACAGGATATTGTGAGTGCGCGGAAAGATATTGGAATGATTGCACAGATACATCCTGATGCTTATGAAAGATATATAAAAAGACTAAGAAATTCTGATATTAATCTTGAAGAAATATACAGATATATAAAATAATAACCGCAACAATTACATCAATACAATATCTTACCATTAATTAAAGCACAGCCTTTAATAATCAAGAGGGACATAATGCTAAACAACAAGAACAGGCACATTCTTATCGCCACCGCTCAAGATATACTTGAACAATCCATTAAAGACTGGGAAAAGGGTGCCAATAATAGGGTTGTTAAAATTATCAGAGCCAGCAATAATCGATGCGAAACAAAAGAACGGGTATTTCAAGAATTTGCGGCAGCATTGCAGTTTGGTACTTATTTTGGCTGGAATTGGGATGCATATGAAGAATGCTTATGTGATTTTTTTATCAATCCAGATATAGACTATAAACTTCTAATCACCAATGCTGATTATATCCTCACTCAATTTCCAAAAGATTTAGTTATTTTTCTTGATATTCTAAAGTGCATTGATGAGTACTGGCAGGCAAGAGAAACATTACGATTTCAAATTATTCTACATACTGAGCCGTCGAAAAGCACATTGCTGAGGGAGCAATCAGAAGCGTATGGTTTTGTTTTTTTGCAAAATGAATAGTGATTTAGAGAAAATGAAGAACACAAGAGAAAACTAAATAATATATGAAATCTAAATAGCACGATCGGGGTATATGAATGGATTATTGATAATCGTAATGTAACACATAGGCGCTTTTTTCCAGGCGGCAGGGTAAGCACGTGCAAATCAAATACCTAAATGATGATAGCTTTTTGTCCTTTAAAAAACTGAAACTTATTAATTGATTGTATTAGATGAATAATTCAGGAGATTGCTGATATTCTCCACGTCAATTTCCGACTTTTCTGTAGAAGAAATTAGCAAATGTTCAGTATCTCTAAAAGCGGTAAAGGGGCGTATGATATAACTGGGCGACTAAATGACAATAAGGCAGTAACACATATTGAAATTAATGATCATAATGTTTCAAATGTTGTACATATAATTGGGAAAATAATTGGATAATTCATGGAAAAAACAATACAAGATTTATTAAATCCTTTCTGGGCTGATTCAATAGTTGACTTAAAATGGGAAATGGCAAACCATCGACTTATTTTTAAAATTGAAAGGACAGAAAATGATATTAATGAGAACCATGAAATCATTTTTGAAGGGGTTTATGGACTCTGCTATTTTGAAGAAGAGAAATTTGGAGTGACGTGCTCCCCCAAAATTGGTCCACAAAAAAGTAGAGTCTGTTAACTTTAACCTAAAAGGAGCAGACTATGAAAAAGCGTTACACCGAAGATCAAATCATTCACACAGTATGAAATTAGAAGTTCATCATTTTAATGAACTTCTAATTTTATACTGTAATCTCTTGCTGGGTTGGCACACAATATAACATATATAGTTCATTGAAATGATGAACTATATATGTTAGGATTATATTATGAGGCGACCAAAAGAACAATTAGGGGTGTTAATACGTGAAGCGGGGGAAGTATTTACTGTCCGCTCCGGTGCTTCCGTGCTTGGTACTTCCAGTATTGAAATGGCAAAAACCCTTGCCCGCTGGACAAAACAAGGGTGGTTGACACGCATCCGTCGTGGCCTGTATGCCGTAGTGCCTATCGAAGCTTCCGACACGAAACAAGCATTTGAAGAGCCTCTGATTATTATACCTGAATTATTTTCCCCATGCTATATAGGAGGCTGGTCTGCTGCCGAACATTGGGATCTAACCGAGCAATTATTCCGGGATATTTGTGTTCTAACCGAAAAACAGGTTGTTCATAAAAAACAGGAAATCCACAATATCCCTTTTATGCTAACCCACATACCGCAATCCATGAGTTTCGGCACAAAAACCGTATGGAAGAAAGATAAAAAGATTCAGGTTTCTGACCCTCATAAAACCATATTGGATATGCTGCATACACCGCAGCTAGGCGGTGGGATACAGCACATTATCGATTGCTTCCGGGAATATGTGAAAAGCTCGCATTACAATCCAGAGCAATTGATGTCTTATGCCATCAAAATGAATAATGGCGCAGTCTTTAAACGTCTCGGCTTTTTGTCTTCTCAAATTATCGGGGAAAATGAAGCTATCACAAAGCAATGCCATGAACATTTAACAAAAGGCACAGCACACTTTGACCCCTCTCTTAAAGAAGGGACGCTGATAGCTTACTGGCGCCTAATTGTACCAACACACCTCCAATTTCATGACAACTGATGATACCTAAACAAGAAATTTTGCAAATAGCCACTGATACCAACCTTTCGGCACAGGTAACTGATAGAAAAGGATTACGTACTCGGTTGGATACTAGCGGGAATTAACAGGCATGAAGCACTCGCCCAATCCTGGGTATTCAAGGGAGGAACTTGTCTTAAAAAATGCTATTTTGAAACATACCGCTTTTCGGAAGACCTTGATTTTACCCTAAAAAACGGGGCACACCTGGAAGGTAACTTTCTCGAAGACGCTTTCTTGGAAATAAGCGCATGGGTATATGAACAGTCCGGTATTGAGCTGCCTGTGGAACGCATGATTTTTGACCGCTATAAATCGGATTCCTGTCAGGGACGTGTTTTTTACCGTGGTCCCGTTACACCGACATCGCCGAAGCAGATGCCAAGGATAAAGCTGGACTTAACGGCACGCGAGTTGGTTGCCGAATTGCCTGTAATGAACTTGGTTAACCATACCTATTCCGACTTGCCTGGAGATCGAATCCATATCCAATGTTATACGTATATAGAGGTATTTGCGGAGAAAATCAGGGCACTGGCAGAACGGACACGCCCTCGCGATTTATATGACGTTATCAATTTTTTCCGACGGCCGGAATCAAAAAACCTTGCCACTGACGTGAGACGGGTATTGCAGAAGAAGTGTGACTTCAAAGGCATTTCCATGCCTACGCTTGCAAACTTGGAATCACACCGTGAAGCGTGCTTTGCAGGTTGGACAGCCCAGTTAGCTCACCAGCTTCAGGCATTACCTCCTTTTGAATCATTCTGGGATGAGTTGCAGGCATTTTTTAATTGGCTTGAACATCCAGAAATCGTCATTCAGACGTTGCAGGATATCCCTTCACAGCGTGGCACGACACACGATACGACACCTTTGGATATTTGGCGCTATGGCAGCGGTACACCGGGACTTAGCATGTTGGATAGGATCCGCTTTGCTGCCGCAAACCATTTATGTGTGGAAATACTCTATACACGCGAAGATGGACAGCGTAACACGTACATCATAGAGCCATATTCGTTGCGAAGAAATGTAGACAGTCATCTTCTAATTTACGCTTTAAAACACCCAACCAAGGATATTCGTGCATTCCGTACTGACCGTATTATCGAAGCTAAAGTAACATCACAATCCTTCATACCGTCATACCGTGTTGAATTCCTGCCTGCCGGACCGCTTAATACAAGCATATCTGTAACCGGTTCCAGTCAGGCAAGTCTTGGTGTGCCAAAGGAAGTAAGAAGTACGCCGGTTACATCCATTTAACCCTCCAGACAACCAACCTCACCAACACACAGGGAACCTTATACACGGAAGGGTTTTTAACCCTTCAAACATAGTTTAATTAAAAGAATTTTGAATAGTCAAAGTTTAGTTCCATTCTCCACCAACCTTTATCACCATCATATTTTTCCTGCGAAGGAACGTGACGTAACGTGCGACAGGCTTTATTTTCGAGTGCCATAATCACTCTTCCCAGAGCTGCTTTAAATAATTTAGGATCCACCCCTGGTGGAGATTCAGTGAGGATTTTATAATTACTCACATAACCAGTTCGATCAAGCATAATTTCTACTTTAATAGACAGTTGTTCTGACTTCTTAATACCAAGAAGAGGTACCCAGCATTCAGAAAACTGGTCCATGATATAGGCTCTTTCAATGGAAGAAAGGCTTTGTGAAGCAGCATAAGTGGGCTGCGAGTATAAGATTATCATACCAAGCGTAATGAAGAAAAATGCTTTGATCATAAAATATTCAAACGGCTCCATTAATCTGACGCAGTTAGTGGCAGGCTTCATTTGAAAGCCATGACCGCACGCTGTTGGGCATCACTTTACAGGTTTGGATCAACTCTAGGAAGAAGATAAAGTCAGGATGTGATAATTACTCACATAACCAATTCGATCAAGGATAATTTCTAAAATAATGACAAAGTCTATATAAAGGAGAAATTAGTGTTAACGGCCTGTTCTAAAATAAAGTGCAACACCTTATGATGCTTGTTGTTAAAGACAGATAATCAAAAAGATGTTGCGCATGAAAAGATATAACCATTTAAGTTATGATGAAAAAGCAAAGATATCCCAGCTGAAGCAATCTCACCTGTTAGCAAGCGAGATTGCTTCAGCGATCGGCCGGAGACGGCGCATCTCCTAGCAGACGACCTAAGTTGCCGTCAAAGGCAACTCGACAAGGATATCAAACTCCAGGAATACGTTATGGAACACATGCAGAACCATTTTCATATTCAAGAATCATCATACATTATAGCGCTATATGGCTATCCGAAATGAAAACATTTGAAATTTGTTTATTCTTCCTCTCTTGTTCGAGTTTTCTCACATACCCCTTTTCCTCTTTTTTTAGGTATTGGGTAGGATCATTTAAATAGTCTCTAATTGTTGTTGCTACCCGTTGTTCTACACCTTCCACCGTTTTTATAACGCTTATCGACCTGTCTAAAGGGAAATTTCTTTCTTCAAGTTTCTGTATCAAATGCCGCTTCTCTTTTGAAGGAGATTCTATATTTTCGCTGCAGGTTTTTATTATTAACCCCAAAGCGTTTTGGAGCGGTTGCTTTAAATCATCATTGGAATTTAGGAAATTATTTAATTGCGTCATGTATTCAGCAACGGCTTCCATAAGGATCTCGCTGCGATGGATCGGTATAAGAAGAGTAAAAGTGCCTGTTAGTTCTTCTAAGGCCTTTTCAGAAAAGCTCTTATTGCTAAATAAATTCAGATGATTCCTACTCAACATACTAAATTGACCAAGCCTTCCCTCTTTTATTAATTGCGCAGCTATGGGGGCAAAAGCATCTTTATCAAAATTTATTCCTCTTTCAACACAGAGATTGTTTACACATGAAACCAGTTGGAGCAACGTAATTTTGCAAATATCTTCATCCCTCATCACGTTAAATAATAACCCGGTATAATAGGATAGGCCTGATAATTTATTTCTTGTGATGCTGGGATCCATCAACATTTTTAATATAACGTCTCCAATATTTTGATCCAATGTATTTTCTGTTTCAAAGAGCTGGTTTAACACTTCAATATTTTCATTTTTAACCACATGTAAGAAAAAACGCAAACTCCTGTCAGGTAACCATGAGGACTGCTTTCTTGACATCACATGATCATAACTCACTCTTGAATCTAGAATAACATTAACTAATTCATGCGGCTGCTGACGCAAGACGGACGTCCAAAAAAATTTATCATTAAAATCTATCTTAAAATTATTGAGAATAAAGTGTATAATGGTGTCGCTGTTTTTATCCTGGGTTGTTAATAGGCTCGAAGGAAACGTCTCTGATGGAATGTAGTCCTGATTTTCAGGGTCTATTTTGCCTTTTTTTTCGGTAAATGCACTTTCATACAAATTCATGAAATGCTCGGCTATTGACAAATCCCATTCAAAATTTCTATCTTTTATACGGGTTTCTAAAGCTGCTTTATCTGCTAACAACTGTGACTCTAATTGATCTTTCATTTTTTTTCCTATTTATCTAATTATACTAACACTAATTAACTAATTCTCATTGTATATAATAAATTTATAGTGATGTGTCAATAGAGCGCTGCTTCCTCCCATACCATTGTATAGACCGGTGACACAGGTGTTACCTATGTCACCGGTCTATACAACCATAAGGAGGGGGGAGGCATGCATTACTTAGTGATGAATGAAAATGATAAGTGGCTCTGGTTAGGAAACTCTAGATAAGCATTTTAACCTAGAACATAATGTCTATTCAGGATTTCTGACTCTCTCACCCCATTCTAACTGCTCTTTTGGGGGTTAAATCAAACATGCTCCACAGCAAAAATTAAGCTCGCCCTACATCAAGCCTGTTTGCGCATCTTCGTCTTTAATAATGGAATAACTACGCGACTGAAAGAGTTGGTAATGCCACCATTCATTGCGATAGAAATCCCAACCTGCTGCCGTCATAATGCCCAACAAGATAAATCGGTTGTGCTGGGATTCCTTAGAAATATTAGTAACACCATGATGCGACAACGGAATAAGGGCATCAAAAGCAGTTCCCATATCTAACTCATTTCCCTGTGCATCTATCAGGGTTAAATCGACTGCTACCCCTCTACAATGGGGCATGGAGCCCGTTTCAGGGTTTGAAATAAAATTAGGATCAGGCGTGTGCTTCCATAAAACCCATTGCGCTTCATGCGGCCTGAACCCATCAAACACTTTTAACCGATAACCTAATTCTTTTGCTAATGTGATTGCTTTTTGCAAAGCCGCGGCGGCATCTATATGCAAATAACAATCAGCCCGACGATAAATAGGCATCCCTGTAAAATTGCTGGATGTTGCATACACCAAATCCAACTCAATATCAAATTCAGGCTTTTTAATCGCGATCAGATTCATATGCTCAATCCATTAATACGTTGTGCTACGATAAAATCATTAAGATGCAATCCTGATATAGCATGTGTCTGCAATTCAATCCTTACATACCCCCAACCAAAACTGATGTCAGGATGGTGCTTTGCTTCCTCTGCTATATCACCCACATTATTGACGAAGGCCAGCGCTTCCTTAAAATTCTTGAAGGTGAAGTAACGGCTGAGAATCATTTTATCTTCATCACACATCCACTCAGGCACGCTTTTAAGGTAATGCTGAATCTGCTCCAGGGATAATGACGGCTCCCCCTTATGACAAGGCACACATTGCTGATTCTTTAAATCCATACTAAACCCTTTGATGATTGGTTACATTACGCTAGAATGAGGCAACATTTTTATTGGTAATAGACATTATGCCCTTACTTGCCTTTGATACAAGTCAAAATTCAGCTTCAGTGGCTGTCCTGCACCAGGGAGTGGTGGTTGCAGAAAGCACCGATACGGACGCAAATCGACAAGCCGAACGATTATTATCATTAATAGAAAAAACCCTTACCAAAGCAGCGCTTGAATGGCCAGCCATCACAAGGGTTGGTGTAACCATAGGGCCTGGCAGCTTTACAGGCGTTCGCATTGGCATTGCTGCCGCTAAAGGATTATGCCTACCTGGAGCCATTCCTTTACACGGAATAAGCTGCCTGCTCGTGCAGGCCTGGGCAGCACAACAGATCATTCAAAGTCAGACTTTTGCTTCTATGCCCACGGAAATAATGGTGGTCATGGATGCGCGGCGACAACACGTTTACTCACAACGATTTGGCCCCACCCTCCAAGCGCTTTCGTCCCCCGCGTTATGTTCGTATGAAGAAGCTGCGCAACATATTCAGGCCCATACCTGCCTTGTTGGCTCAGCCATTGATCTTTTATTGCCCTACATACTAAACCCCTCATGCATCCTTATCCGTGATATGCTGCTTAACGCATCCATCGTCGCACAAGCGATTGAGTTTTATCTGAAGACCAGTGAGGAAAGCAACCTGATGTCTACGTCTACGATTGAACCTCTTTATATTCGCCCTCCTGACGCAAAACCGCAGAGCATCCCCTTCTAAAATATTCGTTGCCCTCCACATAAAATCTACTTATACTGCAAGGCATTGATTCATTGAAAACTGGAGATCACCATGAAACATTTAACAATCGCTAGTCTGTTTGCTATTTCTGTTTTGGCCGCTACCAGCGCGCAAGCTCAGCGCCCTGCACCTTCATCATTTTATGGAAGCATCAATGCAGATCTTGCCTTGCCAAGCGATTCCGATGTGAAAGGTGTGGTATCTGGTGATGTAAAATATGGGTTCAGCAGCGGTGGTAATTTCGCTATCGGGTATCAAACAGCAGAATCAAAAGGCGCATTTGGTCGCTTCCGTGTTGAGTTAGAAGGCGGTATGTATCGTTATGGCCTAGACTCAGTAACCGCTGGCTTGGTTACCAATTCAGACCCTAAGGGCGATTTGTCTATGTATACCGTTATGGGCAATCTTTTGTATGATATCAAAACACCTTACATCGTCACCCCTTATGTTGGTGTTGGTGTTGGTGAAGCATTTATCAGTTACCCTCGTAAGGATAATTTAGGAAACACCGATTCAACTGATTCAAACTTTGCCTACCAGTTCATGGCCGGCCTTTCCTATTCCCCAGAATCGATGCCTCAATCAGACGTGTTCTTTGGCTATCGTTATCTGAATGCAGGCACCCCCGAATACCCGACTATTGGTGGCAAGGTTAAAATTGATTCTGTTGAAGCCAGCAACCTTGAACTTGGCTACCGATATCATTTCTAAGCTTTGGCATCGGGACTCATTGGTTTTGGGTTAAATTTCTGATTTACAAAGAAACCTTTACCTGATATGCTGCCACACCCTAATATCAAACCATTTCGTGGAAAGTGACATGAAGATCCTGTCATGCAGTAGTAACATTCCTCTTGCCCAAGATATCTGTGCCCAGCTTGGCACGGCCTTGACGGGTGCTGACATCAAGCGTTTTGCTGACCAGGAAGTCTTTGTCGAAATCAACGAAAATGTGCGTGGGTGCGATGTCTTCGTTATACAGCCCACCTCTTATCCTGCCAATGACCATATCATGGAATTGCTCGTATCGTTAGATGCGTTGCGTCGGGCATCCGCTAAACGTATTACGGCCGTTATCCCCTATTTTGGATACGCCAGACAAGACCGCAAGCCCGGCCCCAGAACACCTATTTCTGCAAAATTAGTTGCGAATTTAATTACCTCAGCTGGCGCTAATCGGGTTCTGACACTCGATCTTCATGCTGGACAAATCCAGGGCTTCTTTGACATTCCAGTTGATAACCTGTATGCTGCACCGGTTTTTGTCCGTGATATTTGCAGCCACTTCAGCCAAGACAACCTCACCGTTGTCTCTCCTGATGTAGGCGGCGTAGTGCGGGCACGGGCGATTGCCAGGCATCTGAATGCCGATCTGGCGATTGTTGATAAACGTCGGGAGCGCGCTGGTGTTTCTGAAGTGATGAATATTATTGGCGATGTTAGCGACAGACATTGTGTCATGGTTGATGATATCGTTGATTCTGCTGGGACGTTATGTAATGCAGCAACTGCCCTTATGAAAGAAGGGGCGTTATCTGTTTCTGCTTATGTAACCCACGGCGTGTTATCGGGTAAAGCTGTTGAACGTGTTGCTAACTCAGCACTTAAAGAATTAGTCATTACCGATAGCATCAAGCCAACGGAAGCTGTCCTTTCCACTGGCAATATACGTATTCTTACCATCGCCCCTTTGTTGGCCGAAGCCATCAAGCGGGTTGCAGAAGAAGAGTCTGTATCAAGTTTATTTGAAGTGCATTGCACATAAAGAGATAACAAGGAGTTCAAGTATGTCACAAGCTATCGAATTACAAGCTAATTTACGCCAAGGAACCGGAACCGGTGATGCCCGTTCTTTACGCAGACAAAATCAGTTACCTGGTGTTGTATATGGCGGAAGCATCGAGCCAATGCATGTTGCCATCGATTCTTCTGCGCTTCACAAAGCTTATTTAAACGGCGGTTTTTATTCTAGAGTCGTTAATTTGAAATTAGGCAATGAAACTATTCGCGTTTTACCTCGTGAAGTTCAACTTCACCCAGTAACGGATGCACCTTTACATGCGGATTTCCTTCGTCTAGTAAAAGGCCATACCGTAACTGTGAACGTACGCGTTATTGTTAAAGGCGCTGAAAAATCTCCCGGTATCAAACGCGGTGGTAACCTTAATCTTGTTCGCCACGAAGTACAGTTTGAGTGCGATTCTGAGCATATTCCTGATTCTATCACTATCGATGTAAGCGGCCTTGAAATTGGTGATAGCGTTCATATCAGCCATGTTCAATTACCACAAGGCGCCACCCCAACCATTAAAGACCGCGATTTTACGGTTGCGACGATTGTTGGCCGTCTCAGTGAAACAGAAGCTCAACCAGGCGCTGACGCTGCTACACCTGGTGCTGCAGCTGCCGCACCAGCGGCTGCTAAAGCTCCTGCTGCAAAAGCTCCTGCTGCAAAACCGGCTGCTGGGAAAAAGGGCTAGATTTCTAATCTAGTTTTAACATTCTCATGTTAATTGTTGGCCTAGGAAATCCTGGAAAGCAGTACGAATCAACACGTCATAATGTTGGTTTTATGGTTATGGATCGTGTTGCTTCTGAATATGGGTTTCCTGCTTTTAAGGAAAAGTTTCAGGGGCTATTTTCAGAAGGGATGGTTGCGGGTCAGAAAGTTTACCTCTTAAAACCTCTGACCTTCATGAATCTTTCTGGCCAATCGGTACGCAGTTGTTGCCAGTTTTTTCGTATCCCCACCGAGAAGCTCGTCGTTGTCCATGATGACCTTGATCTGACCTGTGGAAAAATTCGTGTAAAAAATGGCGGTGGGAATGGCGGGCATAATGGACTCAAAAGCATTGATAGCTGCCTTGATGTCAATTACACCCGCATTCGTTTTGGCATTGACCATCCGGGTCATGCCCAGGATGTCGCCCATTATGTCCTTAGTTCTTTTTCAAAAGAAGAGCGTGGCATAGTCGATGATGTTATTAAACACATTAGCCAGTTTATGTCTTTGATTTTAACCGGCGATTATGATCATTTTATGTCAAAAGTTGCTCAATCCAAAAGCGTCTAACCTAAGGAGTCGATATGGGATTTAATTGTGGTATTGTTGGTCTGCCAAATGTTGGCAAGTCTACTCTCTTTAATGCATTGACCAGTACCGCAGCGGCAGAAGCTGCCAATTATCCGTTTTGTACCATTGAACCCAATGTAGGACGCGTTTCGGTACCAGATGAACGTTTGACCACCCTGGCTGCGATTGCTGGATCCAAAGCCATCATCCCAACCCAACTGGAATTTGTTGATATTGCCGGACTAGTAAAAGGCGCCAGTAAAGGGGAAGGGCTGGGGAATCAATTCTTGGGTCATATCCGCGAAGTCGATGCTATCATCCAGGTATTGCGGTGTTTTGAAGATGGTGATGTCACTCACGTTGAAGGAACCGTCGATCCGTTGCGCGATGCTGACATTGTGGAAACAGAACTAATCTTTGCCGATCTCGATAGCATTGAACGCAGGCTTCCTAATCTGCAGAAAAAAGCCAAGTCAGGCGATAAGGAAAGCAATGAAATCCTTCCGATTCTTGAAGCGGTTAAACAGGTGCTTGAACAAGGCAAACCTGCCCGGACTGTTAAGCTTGACCCTAACCAGGTAAAGCATTTCAAACAACTTCAACTCCTTACGGCAAAACCTTTGGTGTATGTTTGCAATGTTGCCGAACATGAAGTCCAAACAGGTAACGTACATAGCGAGAAAGTAAAGCAAAAGGCCGCTGCCGAGAAAGCCAGCGCTGTTATTATTTCTGCCAAAATTGAAGCAGAAATTTCTGCTCTCCAGGATGAAGCAGAAAAACAAGAATTTCTAAGTTCGCTTGGCCTTAGCGAAACTGGATTAAGCCAGATTATCCGAGAAGGCTATGCTGTCCTTAATTTAAATACCTTCTTTACCATTGGCCCAAAAGAAGCACATGCCTGGACCGTTCTCAAAGGTGCTGTTGCCCCTCAGGCTGCCGGCGCCATCCATACTGACTTTGAGAAAGGCTTTATTCGCGCTGAAACTATCTCCTATCATGACTTTGTTTCCTGCAAGGGTGAACAAGGCGCAAAAGAATCTGGTAAAATGAGACTTGAAGGAAAAGAGTATCTCGTGCAAGATGGAGATATATTCCATTTTAGATTTAATGTTTAGGCCCTATGAAAAAAAATGCTTCGGAAGGACTGATCCCCAATAGAGTTATTTTTTGGCTAACCATTGCCGTTATTGTTTATGCTGTTTTTAATGCAGTTAAAGACGACAATAACAGCGCAGACAAAAAAAAGAAAAAAGCAGAACAAGAACAATCTGCCACGGCTGAGGTCCCTAAAACACCTCACGTTGTTACCGCCGAACACAATCATTTGATCTTAAAAACGCAGAACGCTCAACCCGCATTACAGCCCAGCGCACAGCAACAAGCCGCTACATCTTCGCCGATCCCTATGCCTCCACCAGGTTCTTCGGCTCCGGAGACATCCTCTGGCGAAGGGCATTCGATGGTTGAACGGATGGTAGCCCGCTATCTTGCTCCCACATTGCAGAAATCAGTTGAGACACAAATTGATGCCCGCATGGAACAATTGCATCGGCAAAAGAAGCTGATGGCAGCCAATCCCAAAAGCCAAAGAATGGAACTTAAAACCTTTGATAACATCATCGGCAAAGGCAATATCATCCGTCAAGGCAGCGTGGTGGAATTTGATATCACCCTTTGGTATTTTGATGGCCTTGAAGTCATGCCTAAACGCACCGTCACCATCATTGAAGGGCACAGTCAAATTTACGAGGGGGTTGAACAAGGCCTGATCGGCATGAAAGAAGGCGGAACCCGTACCTTAATTATCCCTGTTCATCTCTTAACTTCTAGAAATGACAATGTGTTAGGCGCGGTCACTTTTTATCCAGAAACAGGGTTACTGGCAGAGGTCGAAGTAAAAGACGTTAAATAAAAGGCGCCAAACACTTACCACCCGTTCATGCAATGATCTATCCAGATAAACCGCATCGTAATCACCGCCATAGCAAACCAACACATTAACCACACAGGGGTTGGCGCAGATAAGAGATCACTCAGGCTTTGTGCATCCACATCCATCTGTAGAAACACAGAATCGATCGGCACCAGCATAACGCTTATAATCAATGAAAGGCTGATGATTTTATAGAAGATGCGTACGCCCACAACTCTGCGCAGCGGGATAATCATAATTAATCCAAAACAGACTAATTCTCCAAGCAACAAAGCATTATCAGATTTACCAACGAATAAAATGGTGATACCCACCAGCAACGCAGCGATGGTCGCAGCAAAATTACCCAGTTTGGGCGACATTATTTGCGCTGAATAGTAAATTAGGACGCCACCGAATATATTTCCCATATAGCCAGCAAACAGCGGTATCCATAAATCATGATGCGTAAAGACAGCTTTTACATTGCCTTTTGCAAAATCAAGCGACATAAACTTGCCACCACTTAAGACAGCGACCATACCTTGGCTAAATTCATGAAAAAACAATCCCAGCCACCTGACTGGAATATCTAACAATGGCAGAAAATAGATCGCTATCGCTACCCCGAGCGCCAATAGGAACTGCTCCGTCCGCTGATGAATAATTTTCTCAATTGTATTGAGCATATCTCCCCGGTGGTTCTCAACACGTTTCTAAATAGCGTTTCAACTTATTTTCGTGAATTACCACTGTGTGTGATATGATATCATGCCACCCCTGTCCTTTACTGCTAAAAACAATCCAGATAAACCCCAACCCCAATGGTAGGGTTGCCAACATATACCCCATGAGTCGAATCACGTATTGTTTTTTGGAGGGTTCCGCCAACGTCTCAGCATCGACTATTTTTAATTTAAACAGCGTTTTGCCCGGTGTAGCATTTTTAGAAATCCAAAAAAGAAAAATTAAAGCCAGTAAAAATAGGGATTGCAGGATATAACTGGTTATGAATTTCCCAAAGATGATTTGATCCTTATGAGTCACAATGCGATTTGCTATTTCATAACTGGACATATCGCCAAACATCATCTTATTAAAGATGGCAAACAAGGGAACAATAATGATGCAGCTGAGAATTAAATCAATAAAGGTTGCCAACAACCTGATAAGCGCTGATGCATAAGGAGGTTTATTCTCTAACACTGCTTTTGCCTTTTTCTGAGCAATTGTTTTATATAATAGCATTGTTAATCTCCCATTTCTGCTGTTAGGGTTAGTAGTGTAGCATGATCCGTCAATCCAAGACAAAGCGGGGTAATAGACGTATATCCGCCATACACTGCATGGATATCGGTACCCATAACCGTATTATCTTCGATTCGTCTTTTTCCTATTGTGAAACATCTTTGGTTAAATTCATCTAAATGGCTGATTAAATTTCCACCAATTTTTCGTTTTCCAAGCGATGTTCGTTTGATTCCTTTGGATGGACCGGCTGGAAAATTAACATTCAGGCAAAAAGGTTCACTCATTGAAGGCAACAAAAGGTGGCGAAGGACATGTAGGCCATGCTCTTGGGTAAAATCCCAAGAGAGTGGATGTGTATCCGTATAATATTGACTCAGGCAAATAGAGTTAATCCCAGACAACATGGCTTCAAACCCGGCAGAGACCGTACCAGAATACAGAACATCATCACCTAGATTTGCACCACGATTTATACCAGACAAGACTAAGTCGGGTTTTTTATGGAGCATAATTTCATTAATGGCCAGCATCACACAATCGGTCGGCGTACCATTAATGCTGAATCTTTGGGTAGCATGCTGCGTGATATAAAGCGGACGCTGTAGCGTTACCGAATGGCCACAACCGCTTTGATCACTTTCAGGAGCAATCACCCACACATCTGACGACAGGTTACATGCCAGTCGGTAAAGCAATTCAATCCCGTCGGCATTATAACCATCATCATTCGTGATCAGAATTCGCAACATTCCTGTCTACACTAACGGTTTGATAACACTAAGACCATCCATATACGGCAACAAGGCTGAAGGTATCCGCACGCTACCATCTTGCTCTTGATAATTCTCCAGAATAGCCACGATGGTCCTTCCTATCGCCAATCCAGACCCATTGAGTGTGTGAATCAAATGGGTGTGTTTTTCTCCCTGAACTCGATGTCGTGCTTTCATGCGGCGCGCTTGAAAATCGCCACAATTTGAACAGCTGGAAATCTCCCGGTAAGCCTTTTGGCCAGGAAGCCACACGTTAATATCATAGGTTTTCTGCGAAGCAAATCCAGTATCTTGCGAACATAACAACATCACTTCATAAGGAAGCTCCAATCGTTGCAACACGGTCTCAGCTGCACTTAACATACGCTGATGTTCTTTTTCCGATTCCTGGGCAATGGTAGCACTCACCATTTCGACTTTACTGAACTGGTGCTGACGAATCATGCCCCGCGTATCTTTCCCCGCTGATCCAGCCTCAGAACGAAAACAAGGCGTGTAGGCCGTAAAGCGGAATGGAAGCTTATCAGTGTCCCATATAGCATCTCTCACCAAATTAGTCAGCGAAACTTCCGATGTTGGAATGAGCCAATGCCCCGTATTTGTCTTAAATGAATCTTCTCCAAATTTTGGAAGCTGGGTGGTCCCAAACATGGTTTGGTCCTTAACTAACAAAGGAGGCACCACTTCCTGATAACCAAATTCTCGTGTATGGATATCCAGCATAAAGTTAGCCAGCGCCCGCTCCAATCTGGCAAGTCCTGATCGCAACACCACAAAACGACTGCCCGATAATTGCGCTGCCGCCTCAAAATCCATCATTCCCAGCTTTTCACCTATTTCCCAATGCTCTTTGGGTTCAAATGCAAATGATTTAGGCTCTCCCCATTTTTTTACGACCACATTATCTTTCTCGCTCTCACCATAGGGAACTTCATCGATAAGTATATTAGGAAGCCAGGATAATGTTTCAGCCAACGGATCATGATCCTGAATGGATTTTTCTTTTTCGGCTAGTTGCAGATTAATCTGTTTAGATTCTTCTAATAAGGCAGAGGCATCAAGGCCTTTGGATTTTGCCTGGCCTACTTCTTTAGCAATTTGATTCCGCTTAGCTTGAAGCAGTTGAACTTCAGACATTGATTCACGGCGTTGTTTATCCAATTCCAGCAATTCGGATGAACGTGTCTTTTCACCTCGTTTTTGCATGGCTTGATCAAAGGTTTCGGGATGTTCACGTATCCACTGAATGTCGAGCATAACGCAGTTTCCTCCTTTCAATAAGTTTACCAGTCCATATAGAACATTCGTACAAGAAGCATAACGGTAAGGAAAGTGAAATTTGACTCAAAACATCTGGAGGAGTCAATATAGCACCAATGATAAAGATAATGACGATAGCAATCCTACGTTTTTTAGCCAAAGACTGCGATGAGATTAAACCGGCTGCAATCAAGGCCACAAGCAATACAGGCATTTGAAATGCTACTCCAAATGCCATCACCAGCTGCATCACTAAATCCAGATAATCACTGATCCTGGCTTCCAGCTGAATTGCTAAATGCCCCGATCCTCCCAAGGTTTCAAATCCAACAAAGAATTTCCATGCAAACGGAATAAGCACATAGTAAGCAAATGCCGCACCCATAAAAAAGAGAGCAGGCACCGCAACGAAGAATGGCATTACCAATTGCTTTTCATGCTTATAGAGCCCAGGCGCTATGAAACGGTAAATCTGATTAGCCATAATCGGAAACGTTAAAAACAAAGCCGCAAAGAAAGAGACTTTCATGTAGGTCATGAATGCTTCGGTCAGTGCCGTATAGATCAATCGGCGATCCTCCCCTTTTAATACATCAGCAAGTGGCACTAATAAAAACTGATAAATGTCTTCGGCATAAAAATATGCTGCGCAAAACAAAGCAAGGAACAAACCCGCGCAGAGGACGACCCTGCGCCTGAGTTCGGCAAAATGCGCCAGTAACGGCGCCTCCATTAATTCGCTTTGTGGTTCATTCATAGGGCATTTCTACTATTTCAGCACAGATCGGTATAAATCTGCGATGGTGGCAGGCAAGCGCAGTGCTTTGTTGCTTTCACACCACCCACCTTTTGGCATCCCCTCTTCCCAATAGAGGAGAGGATGCATTAAAGATTCTAACCAATCGCCGCCAAAGACTCAACCCGTTTCACCGCTATAAGCAATACGGGGAAGTCAAGTTTGCTTTGCGACTGTATATCCACAATAAAACGCTCATAGCGTTCCAGCTCTTTGACATATTCGTTCCACCAGGCATTGAGCGCAATGGCTGCACTCTGTTGCTTTTTGCAATGCGCAAGAACCGATGATGTCAAACGCATCTGTTGGATATACAGATCGCCAATAATGGTCTTAAGCGATAATCTTTCCCAATAATTACCCAGTGGCAAATTATTCATCTGCGAACGTAACCAGCCAATATGCAGTTTAGTCCCCAATAGGAAATAAATTTCGCCAACGAGACCAGGAGCTTCTTTACCAGCTTGCGCTGCTTTGACAATATCGCATGCGGATGGGAGCGCCACCAATTTTGCGATATGCGAAGCTAGCGCTTTAGGAATACCAGCATCAACATAGCGGGTGCACCGCGCATCAAATGCATTTTTGGCAACCGGTGCCAAGATGTTTTCGAGGCAATCCACTAATTGTTGAACACCGTCTTTATATTGATTCACAACAGCTTCGATATCAAGCGGCTGGGTATAATTTCTTAATAACCAGAAAATGACCCGTTCCAGAAGATTCCTCAGTTCCCAATGAATATTGGATAATTCATCTACGGAGACCTTACCATCTAGTTTCTCAAGCTCATCCCAAATTTTTGGAAGCTGATAGATATCACGCGCAGCAACATAGGCACGTGCCGTATCACACGCTTTCAAACTGGTATCTTCAACCACCTGGTTATAAAAACTGCTGCCCATCCGGTTAACAAAATCATTGGTGATGATCGTTGCGATAATTTCGCGTTTTAACTGATGGTTCATCAATTCCGCTGTATATTTCTTGCGTAATAAGGATGGGAAATAATCAAGGAATTCGCCATTAAAATACGTACTGTCCGGTACATGAGAATCAAGGATCTCGGTGTAAAGATTTAACTTGCTATACGCAAGCAATACGCAGAGCTCTGGACGTGTTAGTGACATCTTGCCTTCTGATCTTAACTTGGTAACCGCTTCACTATCAGGCAAGAATTCAATGGAACGATTTAATAATGACGACTGCTCCAACCGAGTCATAAAACGATCATGCAGCTCAAGGCTGGTTGGCCCCTGGCTCATAGCGATAGTCACCGCCTGCGTTTGTAAGTAATTGTCGCGCAAAACCAGCATTCCGACATCATCCGTCATATCCGCCAAAAACTTGTTACGTGCTTCTAACGACATATTATGGTTTTCGGCAATTGCCGTCATGGCAATTTTGATATTCACCTCATGGTCGGAACAATCCACACCGGCCGAATTATCCATCGCATCGGTGTTGATACGCCCGCCAGCACGTGCATATTCAATACGCCCTAATTGGGTGCATCCCAAATTTCCGCCTTCACCCACGACTTTACAGCGTAACTCACTGCCATTGACCCTGAAAGCATCATTGGCTTTGTCACCGACTTGTTCGTTGGTTTCGGTTTTCGATTTGACGTAGGTTCCAATACCTCCGTTCCACATAAGTTCAGCTGGCGCCAGCAAGATAGCCCTAATCAGCTCATCGGGCGTGCATTCTGCACGATGAAAATCAAGTGCTTCCTGAGCTTCGCTAGAGAGCTTAATCAATTTACTGGAGCGCTCGAAAATGCCGCCCCCCTTAGAAATAAGCTTAGGATCGTAATC
The DNA here is from genome assembly GCA_016722515.1 of Alphaproteobacteria bacterium. NCBI lineage: Bacteria > Pseudomonadati > Pseudomonadota > Alphaproteobacteria > Alphaproteobacteria bacterium. Next base: position 334,540 of record JADKJE010000002.1, on the reverse strand, counting down.
CATCCACGACGAACGTGGTTTTTCAAATAAGCGTTTACGTTCTTCAAACGATATCGCTGCATTGGGATTAGGGTCAATGAAAATATGGATATGGTTAAAGGCTGCTAGTAATTTAATATGGTTAGACAAGAGCATACCATTGCCAAAAACATCTCCGGCCATATCGCCGATTCCCACGGTAGTGAAATCTTCCTGAGCGATATTTTTACCCATTTCATGGAAATGCCGCTCAACCGATACCCAACCACCTCGAGCCGTAATACCCATTTTCTTATGATCATAGCCAGCAGAACCACCCGATGCAAAAGCATCCCCCAGCCAGAATCCATAATGTTCTGATACAGCATTGGCAATATCAGAGAAAGTTGCCGTGCCTTTGTCAGCCGCTACGACTAAATACGGATCATCGTCATCATAACGAGTTACCTGCTTAGGATGCACCACGTTGCCTGACACGATATTATCCGTAAGATCTAACAACCCAGAAAGGAAGGTTTTATAGCAAGCAATCCCTTCAGCAAGAGCCTGTTCACGCGTTCCACCCACGGGTGGTTTTTTAACAACAAACCCACCCTTGGAGCCAACTGGCACGATGACCACGTTTTTAACCATCTGAGCCTTAACCAATCCCAGAATTTCTGTACGAAAATCTTCTGGACGGTCCGACCAGCGAATACCACCACGAGCCACTTTACCACCACGCAAATGAATACCTTCTACCCGAGACGAATAGACAAATATTTCGGCATATGGTTTAGGCAATGGCATGTCCGGAACCATTTCTGAACGAACCTTGAAGGAAATATAATCCTTTGGACCGCCCGATTCGGCAACCTGGTAATAATTGGTCCTCAACGTTGCTTTAACCAAAGCAACGAATCGACGCAAAATGATATCCTCAGCAATATTCGTCACTCGTTGCAATTCTTCCTCGATGCTTTTTTGAATAGAGGCCGATTTATCCGATGTTTTCGCTGCTTTTGGTTCCTTGCCATTTAATTCAAATCGCTGAACGAATAAATCACGAATAAGGCGAGACACCTCAGGATATTTCGCAAGTGCTAGCTCAATCAGTTCCTGACTATAATGGAAGCGGATTTGCCTTAAATAACGGGCATAGGCTCTTATTAACATTACTTCACGGTAGTTAAATCCCGCAATGAGGATAAGTTTATTATAGGCATCATCATCTGCCTCTCCCGACCAAATCCGGAAAAGTGCTTCCTCAAATTTTTGCTTAATTTGCACCAGCGGTTGTTTATTGCCTTCTCCCAACGTCAAGCGGTAGTGATGGACCCAAATGGCTCTGCCTGCATCATCAAAATTAACTGGAAAACTTTGGGAATCAATCGCTCGCAATCCCATATTCTCAAGCTTAGGCATAATATCAGACAAGACTAGCTGTTGATCAGGATTAAATATTTTGAGATGCACAATTTTTTTATCGTCATCTGAACTTTCGTAAAGATTGAATACCGTTTTCTTCTCTTTGAGCGCTTGCTCGATGGGTTCAATATCATAAAAGCCGCATTTGGGAGCAAATTTGTTTTTATACCCAGCCGGAAACGCATTCGCATATTTGCGGTATAAACTATCGCCGACACTTTCATCCATTCGCGCAACTAACTCATCATGCAACGAATCATTCCATGAAAAAGCGGCCTCTACCAACTTGGCTTCAAGACTATTGATATCATATTTAGGTATCGCACCAGGGTCTGTTTTCACAATAATCTGTAAACGCGCCATTTTGGAATCAGATATTTGTGTATAGCGATTGGCAACCGTCCCACTAAAGGCCTTCGTAAGGATTGTCTCAAACTCGTTTTGCAACGAAGTAGACACACGATCTCGGGGAACAAAGATAATGCAGCTCATAAAACGTTCAAAACGGTCTTTACGAACGAACAGACGTATTCTTGGCCTGATTTCAAGGGCAATAATACCCACACAGGTTTCGTAAAGATCATCCACAGATATCTGCAGCAATTCATCCCGAGGAAACGCTTCAAGTACAGCAACAACCTCTTTACCACTATGCCCCTCAGAAGCAAAGCCGGCTTTGCTAATCACTTTTTGAATTTTCTTACGAATTAAGGGAATAAGGCTGGCACTTTGGAAGTACACCCTGGAAGTAAACAAGCCCAAAAAGCGATGCTCTCCGACCACGTTCCCCTGTTGATCGAAACGCTTTATCCCAATAACATCCATATAGACGTTACGATGCACTTGCGAAAGGCGGTTTGATTTGGTGATCTCGATCAATTCCTCATTTTTTACGAAATGGAGAACTTCAGGAGGTAAGGCTTGTAAGCCAACGGGCTCAGAGGTAGCATCCTTGTAACGATACACACCAAGCTCTGATCCTGGCAAAATCCTCAAACAATCCTGACCTTTCTCATCGACGAATTCATACTCAACACTGCCTAAAAAGGTAAAATTATTATCACGTGCCCACATCAAGAAAGCTTCCACTTCCTCTACTTCAGACTTTTCAATTTTTTCAGGAAGATAGGATAATTCAAGAATTTCTCTATCAAGCTGTTTTAGCATATGCTTCCAATCCTCAACCGCAAAACGCGTTTTCGTAAGGACTTCATGCAACATGCTCTCGAGTAGCTTATGGTATTTTTTATCGGAAAGGTAGGTGATCTGAATGTGAACAACTGATTCACGCTTAACCTCCTCACCTTTGGAGTTATAAGGCAGCAATCCTTTGATCTCACCTTTGGTATCCCTTTTAATAGACAACACGGGGTGAATCAAAAGATAGACCTGGTATCCTAACCGGTTAAGAGCGCTTGATACTGAATCAATGATAAAAGGCATATCATCATTGACCATCTCGATAATCGTGTAATGGGATGTCCAGCCATTCTCTTCTGTTTTAGGATTATAAATTCTGATTTTAGATGCACCCACCTTCCGTTTAGACGAAAACTCGTACAGTGATTCAGAAATTTTGAATAGATCATCGTAAGAATAAGCCGCCAAATCCTCACCACTGACCTGATGAAAGAGCTGTTCTATAAAGCCCTTAAGCAATGCCGGGGCACCTTTGGGACCTTTATCCGTAATAGCTTTAATAATTTTCGCTGTTTCTTTGTAGACAACTTTAGGCATATCGGCCGACCTCACATCTATTTCAGTGCTCGCGTTTTCCATATAAGGATCCTTAATCTGGCCCAAAAAGGGCATATCATAACTTATAGTGAGATTATTAAAAATTTCTATAGGAAAGTTAAAAACATGGAAATAATATGAGAATTAATTCAAAAACCGGGATTACGCACTCGTTTGAACACTAAAAATAGCGCTGATCACAAATGTGTCTTTCTTCCATTACCCGGATTTTCAGACTCTTTTCAAAACGTAAGGAGACGAGCCAAAGGCGAATTAAGCGGCTTGTTTTATTTTGAGTATATCGAAAACCAAAAGCTTAGCCTGATCACGATTTAGCGATTCAATAGCAGAAAGCTCATCAATAAAACGCTTGAAAGCAGAATCATAAATTTGACGTTCGCTATAAGAACAATCTGGATTTTCAATATTACGATGAAGATCACGGACAACAGTAGCCAGCGATGATAAATTACCTGAGTTAATAAGCGACTCAAACAATTGGGCTCTGCGACTCCACATGCCACGATGATTGGTTGGCCTTGTTTTAAGGACGGCCAGGGCCTCCTGCAATTCTTTTTTAGTACTTAATTTACGTAAACCTGCAGCAATAATGTTTTTAACAGGAACATGAACCGTCATTTTGTCTTGGGGAAAAGATATAACAAGTACATCAACAGAAATACCACCAACTACTTGAGCAATTTTTGAGGTTACTACACCGACTCCGTGGGTGGGATATACAACATGATCATTCAAAGAAAAAGCATTCATCATTACGTTAGAGCCTCGGCGTTAATAAATTGTTAACCCATACCAAACAGTCACTGTACCACAGAACCCAGCAAAGATAAACAAAAAACAACCACATTGATAAAGGTGCATTTAAAGATTGCATTATTATAATTAAAATGTATAATTACTGCTCACATTGAGTTACTTTTGTCCGTTTCGCCTTGATGCCATGAGGAAATCCAGGTAAACACAAGTATAACTCATGCCACAGCCTTCGCTAAACCAAAGTAGGTGGTAATGAATATCATTCCTAAAAGACAGGCATTTTTTGTCGTCGCTTTTGTTGCTCTCTACCTGGTTACGGTTGGTATATTTCATATCAACAACCCTCAAGGCCAACCAAAGCATCTCTCTTCCCGCCCCTTTGTTTATCGCGCTGAAGCACCTGTTGCTGCATCCAACAGCGGCATTAAGCAGCTGGATGTCAAAGTTCGAAATGGCGATAATTTTGGCTCTATCCTTAAAGATGCCGGCATCAGCGATGAAGACAGCTACGCCGCACTTCAATCGCTAAAAAGCAAATATGATCCTACCCAACTTTCAATCGGTCAGGAAATCAAAATTACCCGTTATGACATTGACCGCAAAGCCCGACGTTACGAGTTACGCTCCCTCACCATCGTTCAAACCCCACAAATTAAGCACACCACTGTGCGCACCCATTCCGATGATTTTATAACGTCAACCACCATTGAGCCCACTGTTAAAAAGACATTTCATGCCGTAGCCGAAATTAAAGACAGCCTGTTTAATGCGGGCACTTCTGCCGGGATCCCTGTTAATATCCTTATGGAAATTATTAAATCGTATAGTTATGACGTTGATTTCCAGCGAGACATTAAACCCGGAGATAAACTAGAGATTTTATTTGATCGTTACTACACCGAAAGTGGGGAATGGGTACGAGATGGCAGTATTATGTACTCGTCATTACGTTTAGCCTCTGGTAAACCCCTGAATTATTATTATTTCCAAACCCCACAGGAATCAGGTTTTTATAATGAAAACGGCTTTTCCATTCGCAAATCCATCTTAAGAACCCCGATTAACGGCGCCCGCATTACCTCAGGTTTTGGCATGCGCATGCACCCATTACTGGGTTATACAAAAATGCATAAAGGCGTTGATTTTGGTGCGCCGGTTGGAACGCCTATTTATGCCGCAGGCGACGGTAAGGTCGTCAAAATTGGAGTCTATGGTGGTTATGGTAATTATATACAGATCAAGCATAACAATGAATTTTCAACAGCCTATGCCCATATTTCTCGTTTTGCCAAAAACGTGACTAATGGCGTTCGTGTTAAGCAAGGGCAAGTCATTGCCTATGTAGGCTCAACCGGAAGATCCACGGGCCCCCATCTGCATTTTGAACTGTTGCGCCTCTCTCAGCCTGTTGATCCCAAATCAATCAAGGCTGTGCCACAAATGCGCCTGGCTGGCAAAGATTTCAAACGTTTTGAAAATAATCGTGAGCATATTCATACCTTGCTCACCTCTTTGCCCAGTATGTCCAATATGGCCGAGGCCCTCCCTAATGCAACTGAGCCTAAAACATCTAAGCAATAATATCCATGTGTTGAATCGCGCGATGGAACTCAGCCTGTTCAATAAGGGGATTCTCCACCAGTGAGGTCACTCTATTAAATCGGATATCTCCCCGCAAATGGCTGCTGACTAATTGTTGGTCAAAAATCACTTTTATATCCTGTTGCATGGCCGAACTGATCTCACTCTCACTACGGATAATTAATTCTAAACGCTTTTGATTTTCGTCGCCAGAAATCAACCCATCAAATTGAATCTTACCTAAATCCTGCACATGGGCATTGACTACAAACCGTTGTTTTTTACCCTCATCCTCGGCTGATTCCGAATTTTTTCTTTTTTCCGGATAGGTTTTCATGAACATGGGCAATTGCAACACTTCATTTCCTTGTTGCCACGGAAATAATAACGTTTGCCAGTCGCGTGACAGCAATGAATGATCATAAACCATTTTTACAGCGTGAAATTCCTGATGCAGCTTATCATATAATTCGGCATGTCCGTTTAATCGCAGATGTGACTTTTGCTCTGTTGTAAGAAAATCATCCAACGAGCCACTCACGATCGCTTGAAGAAATTGAGTCGACGAGGTGATAGAAGCCGAAGATAGTTTTAAATGCCCCCCCTTTTCTGACTTCGTTTCTGCAGTCGACGGCAATGAGGACAACGCCTCAAGCAGCCGCTCAAATAACATCCACCTCACATCGCCGTTGTTTCCCAAAGGAAGATGCTCCATCATCGCATCGAATGCCTGGCTCACAGGAGGGCTAATCGCTGTAATACTTAGAATGATCTCCTCGTCCTGAGGAAAAGCGTTCGCTGGAATAACCAATGTGCCCACCGTTGTTCTAATTGAAAATACCATGGCATCTGGATGTTGTTTCAATGGGTTTTCTAACACAAATGTAGAATCTGTTTCTTCAGCCCCAGCACCTAAGAATACATTCGACGGATATGGTTGAATGCTTAGCTCAGCCTTCATATTCCCTGCAAACAAAAATTCCAGTCCAGCTTTTGGCAACCCGTGCGCCAGGGATTTATTAATGTTAAGCTCTGGAATTAACTGCTCATGATGCTTATCGCTGATAGTGGCCTCTAACCATGATTCTATGATATCCACATTTACATCCTTCAGCTGAGCAATCACCTGTTGTGGAGCAGTCGTCGTACTCATCTCTTCTAACGAAAGCACCTGTGCATGCAAACGATAGCCTTTAAGATCCCCAGCATTAGCTGGTGGCACACTATCGTCACTGACAGATCCAACGTCAACTCCCAATATAAAATCATCTATTGGCAAACCTGGTTGAGCCTGCAAAGGATCCGTGGCTTTTGGTTGAAAACTGCGAAGCGTCACCTCTGTCGTATACGATGGCGTTTGTAGCAAAGGGGATGCAGCTGGTTTCGCATTTATTTCGGCTTCAATGGATTGTTCAACATGATTAATTGTGGCAGGATCAAAATTAAGTGGCGACAACCTCACCCTGACAAGCGGACTATTTTCCACCCATTGGATATTGGCTACTGCTTTTTGTGCAATGGCATACGGAAGAAGAAAATCACCTTTGACCGTTTGGGCTATTGTTTGACTCTGCGCGGGATTGGGCGTAAGCACTGCATTTAAATGTGTACCTTTAGGAATTTGATTCATTAAAACCGAAAGTGGAAGCACGGGCACTAATCGCTGCCCAAGTACAGTTGTTAAATTGGGAACTAACTGCTGACCTGTTATTTCCATGTCTTTTTTCTATTCCCGTTCATTTTCTTTGATTCCCTTAATATTCAGAGTATAGATTTTGAGCTTCTATGGCAAACAGAAAATAATCAGAAACCTGCGCAGCATTTTATCAAGATAGCATAGATTATTTCCCTAATGGAAGGGTGTTTTAAATATTTTATCCCTTGGTTTTTAATCAAGCCCCTTTCCCACATGACAAACACTCTAAAACAGCATTCGGCTGCTTCGTAACATTGAACCTAAAAAGAGCCTTTAAAACTATTACAGGAACCATACGTGCTGAATATACCCTATTTTTAGGTTGAAAAAACAACCGCCATATAAATAGACATCTTGATCCAAGCTAGCTATAATACCTATAGGTCATAAGGTATTTTTTTGATAAGCATGAAATTTAAGCGTTTTCTCAAATCCTATTCCCTTCTGCACGCGCCAAAGCTTCTGCTGATCTTTTCGCTGTGCCTGGAAGCGCTCGTCCCGCCCATCCCTGGCATCATTGATTTTATGCCGTTGCTACTCATGATGATTGCCTTTTACTGGTCTATCTATCATCCCGAACGCCTTCCTTACCCTTTTTTATTTTTCATCGGGTTCTTCCAAGATATTATTTTTGATGAAATGTTAGGACTATCCTCTTTCATCCTTATTGTCTTTTCAGTCCTTTTAAGACGAACACAAAAAAAACTTATTCATCGCGGATTTTTAACTTTATGGTGCGTATTCTGTCTTTTGATTATGGCATTTGAAGCGTTGCGTCTGCTGATTTCGGCGTTTTCAAGCCCGTATGTCTACATGCTTGAAACCGTCCTCATGCAGGGCATCATCAGTGCCGCCTGTTACCCGTGCATTCATTTTCTGTGTAGCGGAATTTTAACCATTGAGCACGACAATAAACGACGCTATGCGAAATGAAATAAAGCGAAAAAAACAATTTAGTAGACGTGCCCTTGTTTTTGGAGGCGCTGCCGGCTGTTTGGTAACAGGTTTAATCAGCCGCCTTTATTATCTGCAAGTGATTAAGGGTGATAAGTACAGGACACTTTCCGATAGTAACAGCGTTAAACTGGCGATTATTCCGCCGCCAAGGGGGGTCATCCTTGATCGCCACAACCTCCAAATGGCTAAGAACCGAAATTTTTACCGAATCCTTTATTCCCCTAATAAGGCTATCGATTATCATAAAATTGTTGGAATACTCACCGACATTCTTAAGCTCACGCCTGAGCAGCAAAAAGTCATGTTGCTTAAAATCAAACGCAGCCCCCGCCTTACCGTTGAATTATACGACCACTTAACCTGGGAAGAATTAGCTCATCTCAATATCCGCTTACCCGACTTACCCGGCATTGAAATTGAAATGGGTAAAATGCGTGATTATCCGTTTGGAATGTCAGCCGCGCACCTGCTTGGCTATGTTGGTTCACTGGATAAAAAGCAACTCGAGGCAAATCCCTTTCTGAATCACCCCGATCTCAAAGTTGGCAAGAACGGCATTGAAAAAGCGCAGGAAGAAACACTCCGTGGCAAGGTTGGGGTCAGGCGTATGGAAATTGATGCCAGAGGCCTCACTATCCGGGAATTATCACGTGAAGAAAGTGTTATCGGCAACACACTCAAATTAACGATTGATTCTCGATTGCAAACCCATGCACAGCAGCACATGCAGAATAATGGAGCCCTTGTCATGCTGGACATCCCAACAGGTGATGTCCTGTGCATGTACTCATCCCCCAGCTACGATGCAAATCAATTTATATATCCCGATTATCTCAAATCCTTAATGCGTAACCCGCTTAAACCTTTTCTGAATCGCTGTATTTCAGCAACGTACCCACCAGGATCAACCTTTAAGGTTTCGGTAGCTTTGGCCGCCCTAGAAGCTGGGGTCATTGATGAAAATACCTCATTCTTCTGTGGTGGTGGCCTTGCACTGGGTAATCATTATTTTCATTGCTGGAAAGAAGACGGACATGGAACCATCTCTACCGTAAATGCAATCGCCCAGTCATGCGATACGTTTTTCTATAATACCGCACGGAAGCTTGGCATTGACCTCATGTCTGAGATGGCATTCAGGGTTGGCCTTGGCAAACGTACCGGTATAGAGCTTCCGAGTGAATATGCGGGTTTGATTCCCACAAGGCCTTGGAAAAAGAACGTGTTAAAACAGGAATGGCAGCAAGGCGATAATTTTAATACTGGAATCGGCCAAGGCTATGTTTCAACAACCCCGTTACAGCTGGCCCTTATGATTGCAAGGATTACCAGCAACAAACAGGTTGAGCCCCGCATTATCAAAGCAGCACATGCTCCTCAATTTTCCGATTTACATATTTCAGAAAAGAGCCGTGCAGTTGTTCGCAAGGGAATGGAGACAGTGGTTAATTCGCCGTTAGGCACAGCCTACGCACATCGTATCGAAGCGCCCGAATTTGCGATGGCAGGCAAAACAGGAACAGCTCAAGTCGTCTCCAAAAAGAATGAGGACAAAGTTGCCGAAAAAGAAACCCATGCTCTCTTTGTTGCTTACGCTCCCATGTCACACCCCCGTTATGCAATAGGGATTATCGCAGAACACGGAGGACACGGTGGAACAACCGCAGCTCCCATTGCAAAAGAAATGCTGACTAAAGCCCAGGAACTAAAGAGCGGAGAAACCTCATGACTCGATATGCACATCAGACGCTAAGCGATAAACTGCAAGCAGTTCCAAAGTTATTACTTCTTCTCATGACGGCCATCTCTGTTTTTGGATTTTTCATGATGTTTTCAGCAGCAGGCGGCAACATGTCGCCTTGGGCTTCACGACAGATATTTCGGTTCTTATTCTTTTTTATACTAATGATCGTCATTGCTATCACCGACATTAAAATATGGCTTCGTTATTCGTATGTTTTTTACCTGGCAGGATTAGTCATGCTGGTTGGCGTTGAAGTGGTGGGCTCAACTGTGATGGGTGCGCAACGCTGGCTTCGCATTGGGGCATTTTCTATTCAGCCTTCTGAAATCATGAAACTGGCCATGATTTTTGCGCTTGCCCGTTATTTTAACGGGTTACCTGGCCAGGAAGTTGAACATAATCTTCCCCTTTTGCCCGCTCTTGGCATTATTGGCATTCCCGTAGGATTGATTGCCCACCAGCCAGATCTTGGAACCGCGATGATTTTACTAATGGTCGGTGTCATTATCTTTTTTGCAGCAGGCGTGCAGATTTGGAAGTTCATAGCCGTAGGCGCTACCGGGCTTGCCTTCCTTCCCTTGGTATGGCTTAACCTCTATGATTATCAAAAAGAACGTATCCACACTTTTTTAAATCCTGAAGAAGACCCCCTCGGATCAGGTTATAATGTGCTTCAGTCGATTATCGCGATTGGTTCAGGTGGATTTTCCGGCAAAGGATTCATGCGAGGTTCACAAAGCCAGTTAAGCTTCTTACCAGAAAAACAAACCGACTTTATCTTTACGATGGTCAATGAAGAATTTGGCTTTCTGGGTGGCGTCTTTGCGCTGCTTTTATTTCTAGGCATCACCCTTTATGGTATTTATCTTGCTTCAAAAGTGAATAGCCAGTTTGGCCGCCTACTTGGTGCCGGCATTATTGGCATGCTCTTTCTGCATGTATTTATCAATGCTGGTATGGTGATGGGGTTATTACCGATTGTCGGGGTTCCTTTTCCATTGGTATCATACGGAGGAACAATTATGGGCGTAACCATGTTAGGGCTTGGGTTTTTAATGAATGTCTATATTCACCGCAATTCGACGCTTGATAATTATCGTGGGTTCTAGGAGACAAATATGCGTGTTGCAATCCTTGGTGCGGGTGTTATTGGTGTTACGACCGCTTACTACCTTGCAAAGTCAGGATATAAAGTAAGCGTCTTTGATCGTGCCCCCGGCAGTAGCCAAGAAACCAGCTATGCTAATGGCATTCAATTAAGTTACAGCCATGCCTCTCCCTGGGCCGAGCCAGGAGTGATTCCTAAAATTATCAAATGGTTTGGTGATGATGAGGCTCCTTTAGTGTTTCGTTTTAAACCTGATCTTTCCTTAATGCGCTGGGGGCTTTCCTTTCTTAAACAATCATCAAGTAAACACCACTTATATAATACCGCATCGATCTGGCGCCTTTCATCCTATTCGCGCTCTATTTTGCATGAGTTTCTCGCCCATGAATCGGTAGAATTTGATTATCTTCAGAAGGGTATTTTGCATATTTTTCAACATCAGGATGAATTAGATAACGCAATCAAACAAGCGCAATATCAAGAAAGCCTCGGCTGTGACTATGCATTGTTGAACCGCCAGGCCTGCTTTGAAAAAGAGCCCATCCTTGAACAAAGCCCTTATCCGCTGGCGGGAGCGATTTATTATCCCTTGGATGAAGTCGGCAATATCTTTACCTTTACTCAGAAAGTAACGGATATCTGTAAAACATTAGGTGTTACCTTCCATTTTAATACCACGATCGAATCACTTCATACACAACAGAATCGTGTGGTATCGATGAATACCAATCAGGGAGTTTTTGATTTTGACCTCTATGTAGTCGCACTGAGCGCCTATAGTGGCGCTTTAGTGCGCCCCCTTAAGATTCATCTGCCTATTTATCCGCTTAAAGGCTACACCCTCACTATTGCGGTTCCAGAGAATCATCCATTACCCCTCCCTGAATCAAGCATTACCGATGAAGCCAATAAAATTGTTTTTTCGCGTCTTGGTAACGCGCTCCGTGTTGCCGGCACCGCAGAAGTCGCTGGGTTTGATACCTCCATCCAGAAAAAACGGATTGAACTTATGAAAAAACAAACCGGCGATATATTTCCAGCTTACCAACACCTCATCCATCAACCTGGTGCCGTACAGGAATGGGCCTGTTTGCGCTCAAGCACTCCCTCAGGCGTTCCAATTATTGGTCAAAGCAGCTATTCAAATTTATATCTCAATACGGGTCATGGCTCCCTCGGATGGACGATGGCTATGGGTTCCGCTAAAATTTTACATGATTTAATGGTTCTTGGAAAATCTGAAATCCCCAGCGATACCTACGCTCCCCAAAAAACACACCATTCATCCCAAAAGAGCAGTTAGAACGTAGAGAGAGAGAAAGAGTCCGCCGAGCTGAATATACGCTATTTCAGTTAATGTATTTTAACCATTCTAAATGGATACAAAAGTTGTTGTTCGAATTCTCTTTTCTATTGTATCCTTATGTTAGCCATAAGGGGGATGCATGTCCAAAGATATAACTCCATTTTTTCCAAATTTATCCGGATCCAATGCCATTACACATATCTCTATAAAACAATGTCCAGGAATGTGGACCCTCATTTTTCCAGTTGCTGATGATGATAAGAAAGCTTTCGATTCTGCCATGAAAGATTTGGTAAGAGATGTCATTACGAGATTAGACCATAAAGATATTATTGAAGTGCGGATGGAACCCAATATGGTATCTGAATATCTGTTGCTGCTTGCGCGCCGACTCTATGTCATCAATGGCGAAAACAGGGTCGTTATATCACCTTGGAATTCCATAAAAATATCGATTCTGGATAGCGACAATAACATCATTGAGACCGTTGGCATAGACTCCTATCTCTGCGACCTTGCTGTTAATATCTCCATTATAAATGAGAAATTATTACGCACTCTGCTGCACCATATTGCAACGTCAAAAGATCAAGTGAAATGTATTTTCAGTCAGCGCATTAGCCAGCTCGACTGCGTTGAAGAAGGTTGCAAAGCCTATTCCTCTTTTTTAGAAACATGCGGTGCTTTTGAAGAATATATTGACCGTCTGTCTCGCAAAAAGCAACCTGATAGAATGTGGAAACATTTTATCCAAACACGCCATAATCAGTATCTGGATATGAGTTTGGGCATATTAGCCCAGCGGACACACGACATGTCTAACTTACCTATGGTAGAGCAACAATTTCAAAGCTTATATCTATTTTCTCAAAAGACTTATCGCGAAATAAGACTGATAAAAGCAATGATGAAACTTGACCAGCTGCAAATAAAGTACGATCAGTCATTTCACGATAAGGATAAATCAAAAAAACTGAGAAACCGATTACATCACGTCAAAAAGACCCTTGCTCACTTAAGTCATGACACATTTCACTCTCCCCGAATTTTGAACCCCAGAGAGCTTGACTTGATCAATGACCAAGACTCACCGGAATCGTCTGCCCTGAGCATGGATTTACAAATCTCATTATCCACACCATGGGATATGGGCACGGCTCAACATAACCTCAATCGTTTTCTCCGCGCTGCTGATAGGTACTTTGTTCCCAAAGAAACCCTGACTCTTTGGTTTAGTTACCTGCATCCCTTACTTGATATTGGCATATTGAACCAAGAAAACCTAGCCTATCAAAAACGTTTTGATGATTTCATGCTCAGGCACAATATCAAAACAGAAGAGTCTGCTCAAACAAGTCATCGATCACACTGGCTTTCCACTATTATAACGTTTCCGTTTCCAAGGAAAAAGCCCATAGGGCCTACACCGGTTATTTTAGCCCCATCCCACACGGATGCGGAAGAGGCAACAGCCACCTCCCAAAAATACCGCTCAAGAAACGTCCGTTTTCTGGCCAAAAGCGCCTCATCAAAAGAAAGGACAGTGTCTGGCATTCCCCGTTAATCAATTCACCACCTTTTGAGGCTATAATGGAAAGGAAGACAAGAAAGGAAATGCGTATGATTAGCTTTGAGTATCTATCCAGGAACATCGTTAAAGTTACGATTCAGGGCAAAGTGCAGATAGGCGATTTTTCAGCCATAACCCCGCAAATCGATAACGTAATCCAGCAATCTGGGAAAATCCGTATCTTGGTCGATGGCAGCCTGTTTAAGGGCTGGCAAAGCGCACGCGCCTTTCAGGAACACATCCATTTTGTTATGCTCCGCCACCGAAAAATCCAGCGCGTAGCGATTATTCCTGGCGCATTATGGCAATATGCCATGATCAATATGGCCAAAAGGTTTGTGACATTTGAGATGAAGATCTATAAACGCAAACACATAGAAGAAGCACAAACATGGCTTCTTAGCTAGTGCTTTAATTCATACACTTCTTTTAGGTTTAGCCTTGCTAGAGCGCATGCTTCAGCCAAACGTTAGGGTTCTTCAATTAAATCTATATTGACTTTATGGGGTTTAATCCCTATAATTCCTATATAGTTTAAGCAGAAGGAGTTTGAAAATGCACCCATCTACCCTTTTTGACATCACTGCCTTTGTCACAATCGTTTTTTTTCACGGCGCTTGTTGTTGCCTGCCCATGAGGCCTTCTATGAGTTTTTGCTCATAATTCACAGCAACCACACCATCCAGGAAAGAGGACTTTATTTCATATAGTTAAGAAGGAATTACGATGCCAGGATCTAGAAATATACTTAGACAACCAGAAGACTGGTTTGTTCAATTACACAAAAAACACGTCCAGGAAAACAGGAAAGACAAACTTGTTGAAAAATACCTTAACCAATTGCATGGCATGAGGTGGTATCAGCAACTTTCACCGGCAATAAAAAAAGAAGTATGGAACCACTTGCACACCAAGTTGCATGAAGAGGTAAAACGCGCAGGAACCATATCGGAATATAGCTATGCCAGGGCTGCTCTGAGGCGTGGGGTCATCGCGGCAATCGTTACCGCTGGCGTGATGACACCACTTGCCTTCTTGATTGGCGGATTTACCCTGGGTATTGGACTTCTTGTTCCTCTTGTTGGCGCAGCGGTTGCTTTTGGCTTGGTGATGGGAACAGCTTTTATCAATTACGCTCAGCGTATCGAAGCCGGCGTTAAAGGAACCTTTGATTTGCATACGGACAATCATGTCTCACTCCTTAAGGACCTTGCAACCAAGAGGCAAACAAAGGCGTTTCAGAATGAGCTTGCAAAGATCAAAGACAAAAAAACCTTTGTGGAGCGATTATATGAACAACGACAAAACATAGGCTTATCGGTAAATGCCTAATAGGTCCTGCTGTAGAGTTTATTCACTCTTCCCAAGCGCGAACCGTGAACCGCAGACATAATATTATGAAACAAGAAAAATCTAGAGCACGACATATTGGGCATTTACCAATCATAAACACTTTCCTCTCAAACTCTTAACATGACGCATGTACATCACGTCAAAAAAAGTCTATTATAAGGGAGTTATGGCACATCATTCCTACATCATCGTTATTGGTAATGAGAAAGGCGGATCAGGTAAAACCACCACCGCAATCCATTTAATCATGAGCTTATTGAAACTTGGATTTACGGTCTGCAGTATCGATACCGATCCGCAGCGTTCACTCACCAGTTATATTGAAAATCGTCAGCAGACGATTATTAAGCAAAATGTGCAATTACCTTTTCCTCGTCATTTTATGATTAAGCAAAGCCCCTTCAAAAATGCAGTCGAAAGTGAAGCCGACGAAAGCAACCGGTTACTTGCTGCTATCAGTAAAGGCCTGGAGACATCTGACTTTATTGTGATTGACACACCAGGAAGTGATAATTTCATGTCACGCTTGGCTCACTCCTATGCCGATACCGTCATTACACCGGTAAATGATAGTTTCATGGATCTGGATGTGCTTGCCAAAGTAGATAATGGCAAACTTGATATTGAACGCCCTGGACGCTATAGCCAGATGATTTGGGAAGTAAAGCTGCAAAAAGCCAAACGGAATCGCGGTCAGATTGACTGGGTGGTGATGCGCAACCGTCTTCTTAATTTAGACGCTAAAAATAAACGGCATGTGGCGACGGTATTAACCAATTTATCCAAACGATTTGGTTGCCGAATTGTTCCTGGGTTCAGTGAGCGTGTTATTTTTAAAGAATTATTTTTAAGCGGTCTTACCTTGCTGGATGTAACCGATTCCAGTTTAGATGTAAAACTTAATTTATCTCACGTAGCCGCACGGCAGGAGCTGTTCCGTTTTATCGAATCGCTCAATATTCCATTTTTAAAAGGGAAATTAAAACTTTCCGCCTTGCTGCATAATAGTCACCAGGGTGGGCCTGAATCAACGCCTCTTCATGACCTGGCTCCGCAGAATATGTTTATCAAATCAACTCTGGAGAGTATGGACACCTTACGCAGCTTGCGTTATAATCTGAACAATGTTTTTCAAAAGGAAACGGCATGACCCTCATTTCAAAAATCAACCTTACACTTACACTCGGCGTCTTAACAATGTTATCGCTTAATGGATGCGTTCCGGTAGTCGGAGCTGCGGCAGCAACCACAGGGGTTTTTGCTTCGCAAGACCGTACTGTAGGCAATGCTATCGACGACAAAACCACGTGGGCAAAGATTAAAGACCAATATATTCAAAGCCCAGATCGCCAGTTGCTTTCTGGCGTCAATGTCGAAGTGATAGAAAACCGCGTCTTACTTTCTGGAAGCGTTGACACACAAGAATCCGCACTTAAAGCAGTTGAATTGGCCTGGAAAGTTACCAGTGTAAAAGAGGTCATTAATGAGATTCAAATTCGCAAAAAGAGCGCAAAGAACTTTGCCATTGATAGCTGGGTAACCACACAGGTTAAATCAAAATTATTAGCCAACGAAAATGTACGCTCCATTAATTATCATGTCGAAACCGTCAATGGCGTTGTGTATTTATTTGGTTTGGCCAAAAGCCAGAGCGAGCTTGAAGCGGCAACCAAAAGCGCCAGCACCGTTCCTGAAGTTAAAAAAGTTGTCAGTCACGTTCGGATACAAAAATAATGGCTATCATTGCCGTTCAAATGGACCCTATTGAGTCCATCAACATCAAAACAGACACCACGTTTCTGTTGGCGCTTGCCGCCCAGAAACGTGGTCACCGGCTTTATTATTACCAGGCAAAAACCCTGTCCTTCGAAAATAATACGATTACTGCCCTGGCTTATCCGATTACCGTTAAAAACATCGAAGGCGCACATTATACACTTGGAAAGTCTGAGCGGCTTGATTTGGCCAAAACAGATGTTGTGTTAGTACGCCAGGACCCACCCTACGATATGGCCTACTTGACTTCGTGCCATTTGCTGGAGCATATTGAGAAACAAACCGTTATTGTGAATAACCCTAAAGCCATTCGCAATTCTCCGGAAAAACTTGCCATTCTCCAATTTTCCGACCTTATCCCACCCACGCTCATTTCAACCGATAAAGAAACTATCCTTGCGTTCCTGGAATCGCACCATGATATCATTTTAAAACCCCTTTATGTCTGCGGTGGCACCGATGTGTTTCGTGTTAAAGAAGGCGACGCCAATACGATAGCGCTTATGGATATTTTACTTACCAAATACCAGCTACCGCTGATTGCACAAACTTACATTCCAGAAGTTACCAAAGGGGATAAACGGGTTATATTAATTGATGGCGACCCGGTAGGAGCCATTTTACGAGTACCCAAGGCCGGCGAAACCAGGGCCAATCTTCACGTCGGTGGCAAGGCTGCCCAAACCGAGTTGACCGCCCGTGATACGTTCATTTGCCGCCGCATTTCTGGCTATCTGCGGGAACAGGGTCTATTCCTTGCCGGCATTGACATTATCGGCGATTTTTAACCGAAATCAACGTCACCTCCCCTACCGGATTCCACGAAATTAACCATTTTAACCACAGCTCACTAGAAGAGACCTTCTGGGACAGGCTAGAGCCACACATTCCCTCCCGTTAATAAATTTTGTCATAAATTTACGAAATAGCTGATTTTAACAAGATTTTCTGGTAAGATACCCCTCAATAATCGTATGTAACAGGAACTCAGGTATGTTTGAAGGGCGGCAACCCTCCAAAATTTATGCTGCCATTGACCTTGGCACAAATAATTGCAGGTTGTTAATTGCAGCCTATGTTGGCGGCCAACTTGTTGAAATTGACCGGTTTTCTCGTATTGTCCGTTTGGGTGAGGGAATCACCTCCCATAATGTCCTTTCTCGCGAGGCAATGTCCCGCGCATTAGATGCTCTTCGTGTCTGTTACCGCAAACTTTCCATGTATCAGCTTGATGGGTTTCGTTTTGTTACAACGCAAGCCTGCCGTCTTGCCGACAATGCCGATGATTTTATCGAGCGGGCCCAGCGCGAAGCTTATATCAACCTTGAAATTATCTCCACCGAAGAAGAAGCTAAGCTTGCCTTTATGGGGTGCGCTTCCTTAATACGCCGTCCTAAAAAAGACGTCTTGTTGATTGATATTGGCGGAGGCAGTACCGAATGCGTGTGGGGCCGTTTTAACGAAGACAATGCGTTCTCTATCATCGGCTGGTTTTCACTTCCCTGTGGCGTCATGACACTCTCAGAACTCTTCAACGAAGACCAAGATACGGATTGCCATTATGAGCAAATGCTGAGTCATGTCCTGTCTATTTTAGCCGACAACGACCAGACACCCTGGGGTAGCCATGCATTTGCCGATGTTGATATGCAGGTTATTTGTGCCTCTGGAACCATTACCACCCTCACAGCCGTGTACCGTAACTTGGAACGCTATAACCGCTCAGAAATCGATGGCTTACACCTAACGACCACCCAAATTAATGATGCCATTAATATGATCAAACTCATGAACCGGCAAGAACGCACCGATCATCCTTGTATCAGCTCCGACAGGGCTGATTTGATGTTGCCAGGATGCGCGATTTTACAGGCTATTTATCAACATTGGGATATACCATTGATGACTGTAGCCGACCGGGGAGTACGTGAAGGGATCATTTATTCCCTCGTCAATCAGGACATTGCCCATGAACAAGCAGCTAGGAAAAAACAAACCGCGCGCAGTGAGGCGGTTGACTAAAACC
Source organism: Alphaproteobacteria bacterium (assembly GCA_016722515.1). NCBI lineage: Bacteria > Pseudomonadati > Pseudomonadota > Alphaproteobacteria > Alphaproteobacteria bacterium. The sequence continues at coordinate 315,523 of JADKJE010000002.1, read as the reverse complement.
GTTAAAACGGCAAAAGGTCGTAAACTCTCTTCAACCTTGTGGTTACACCGCCAACTGAACGATCCTTACGTGGCACAAGCCAAGGAAGATGGTTACCGTTCGCGTGCCAGCTATAAGATCAAGGAGGTCCAGGAAAAATTCCATATATTCAAGCCGGGCTCCCATGTCGTCGATATTGGTAGTGCACCAGGCGGCTGGTGCCAGGTTGCATCCGAATATATCGCTAAAAATCCAAACAAGCCCGGTATGGTCTATGCCATCGATATCTTAGAAATGCCTCCTATTCCAGGCGTTACGTTTATCCAAGGCGATTTTACCAGCGAAACGGTTCGTCAACAATTTCACTCCAGCATAAGCGAACCTATTGATGTCGTGATGAGCGATATAGCGCCTTCTACCTGTGGCAATCCGCAAATAGACCATCTGCGTTGTGTTGCCATGTGCGAAGAAGCACTTTTTTTTGCTTTGGATGTTCTCAAACCCAACGGGCATTTTGTGGCTAAGATTTTTCAAGGCGGCGAAGAACCTATTTTCTTCAATTTGCTGCGTCAGCATTTCAAAGAAGTAAAACGGTTTAAACCGCAAGCAAGCCGTGTAGGTTCACCAGAAATTTACCTTGTTGCGCTACATAAGAAATCAGCGGTTCCACCTTCGACCACCTAATTGCCACTCATTTAGAGGATAGGTTGACATGTCTGCATTGCACATTCCGGAAATCCTGGACGAATGGTCTGAATACCTAACGCATGAACGGCGTTATTCCAGGCACACCCTGGATAATTACCTGCGCGATGTACGACAGTTCCTTGCTTTTTTGCAGCAACATCGGGGGCAAGAAACATCGGTTGATGCATTGGTCAAACTCGAATTACCTGTTTTTCGTGCGTGGTTAGTGTACCGCAATAAAGAAACCTATCATTTCCGGGCAACCGCACGCGCCGTATCATCGGTAAGAAATTTTTTCCGCTACCTTGCCAAATTTCATGATCAGGTAAACCCTCATATTCAAAAACTAAAAACACCGTCTATTCCAGAAGCATTACCTCGTGCCTTGTCGATCAATGAAAGTAAAAAAACACTGGATGAGGCGATGACCATGGACGATGAGCCGTGGGTGAATGCTCGCAATCATTGCCTTGCATTGCTGCTCTATGGTTGTGGGCTGCGTATCAGTGAAGCATTATCCCTTACCAAACGAACCGTATCTAAAACGCACACACTGCATATTGTGGGTAAAGGCAATAAAGAACGTCAGGTGCCTCTGTTGCCGATCGTCCGGCTGGCACTGGATGACTATCTTGCGCAGTGCCCCTTTCCCATTAGCATTGATGATGTCATTTTTAAAGGGGTGCGGGGGAAACCTTTACGCCCAGAAATTTTTCAAAAACTTCTGCGGGATATCCGCAAACTCTACCAACTCCCCAATACGGTAACACCGCATGCATTGCGCCATAGTTTTGCTACCCACTTGTTAGTGAACCATCCTCCCGGCATGGATCCCTTGCGTTTTATCCAGCAATTGCTTGGGCACGCCTCCCTGGCAACAACACAGCGTTATACTAAAATTGACAGTGACTATTTATTAGCAGCTTATCAAAAAACACATCCACGTGCAGGTGGGTAACGTTACTGCGCCTTCTGCCAATATTGACGCCATTTTCGTATAATGCCCACCACGACAAGTATCGCCTGTATATAACCAGAAACAACCGGCGTCATATCAGTGCTGATAAAGTTAGGTAATTTAAGAGGAATAAACAGCTTCGCAATTCCCCCCATATGCAGCACACCAAACAAGCTCGGCACAATCGCATATAAGACAAACAGATAAAATAAAGTAACGATTGCTGGACTGCGGCCATTGGGTGTTAACCGAAAATAATGGAGTATGGCAATGTCACGCAACATAAATCCAAGCATCGATAGTAATATAAGAGACCGTGTTTGTTGATCTTCTTGATGACCAATCAGCGATATAACCGTGACAACCAGGCATACACAAAGACTCGGAATCCAGCGTGGCACAGCATAAAGAAACGTTGCTTTGGCATTTTCTTTCCAGGCATTAAGGCATTTGCGATAACGGATTCCATCCCATACATCCATGAATGCAATCACGTACGTCCAGCTTAAGGCAATGAATGCTGCCGATGAAAGCAAAACAGGGGCTTCACCAGCAGTGTAAAACCCAGGAAAATACACCATACAAAAAATAAGAAAAGCGAGCCAATACCAAGGCGTGTTATGCATCCGCAACTGTAGGCGCAATAAACAATAAATCCCGAGCAGCAGCCACATCAAAAGCAGCAAGGTGGTGATATTGGCAAAAATCACGCTTGATAATGTCACCCCATACCACGACATCATCGGCGCGGCTTTGATTCCCCAAAACTCAGTATGATCGATTGCAAGGATGGTTGAGGCTCCGTAGGCTCCGAGGATAAGGCCGCCAATATAGGCGGCATTCACCCCGAATCTTGCTTTTACATGTGGCCTTCCCTGCAACTGCACCAGGCTGAAGAAAAGCGAACCAACGTGGCAAAGGAGGCCGCCCATTACATAAGCCCCGACAATCTGCAAGGCAGACCCCGTGGCTTCTTCCATAGGAAAAACCAGCACAAATATCGCAAGTGCACATAATCCGCCATACCACATAAAAATAGTACTGCCGAGCAATTTGCCCCAGCTTAAATTCCAGGGAGTCACCGAGGATAACCGTTGGAAATCCCAGGTGTTTTCTTGTATTTCTTCAATGACCACCTCGCATGCCCTACGCCCGCCCCATAACCCGATTAATACCAGATAAATGGTCGACATCATGTGCGAAGCAAAATGAAACTGAAACGCTATATAGGCAATAACACTGATTACCAGCGGCATCATTACAAGACGATGGGGGGTTAATTCTGACCAGCTATAACGCTGTATATGAGGATTAAGCTGCATCATAACGGATTTCCTTTTTGCGTTAATGACAGATAAATATCCTGCAATTTCTGTTTTTGAAGTTGAAATGACATCACAGGAATATCCTGTTCTATCAGCCTCTTTAAAAATTCATGATGTTGGGCTTCTGTCATGTTCAATTCAATATAGATTTCGCGACCTTGTGTTTTAACACCAAGAACCTCAGGCATATTTTTTATTTTATCTTCAAATGCCACGGCATCCTCAGGTAATGTCAGCATAATCAGGCTGGTGTCTTTATTGGCAGGCTGCGACAAACGATGTTCGACCACTTCGCCATCGCGCAGTACCAGCATGTCGGTACAATAATCTTCGAGTTCAGCCAGAATATGCGACGACACAAGCAACGTCATCCCTTCGTTATTTAGTGTCTTAAACAGGTGTGATAATTCAGTGCGTGCTTCAGGATCAAGTCCTGATGCAGGTTCATCCAACAGCACTAATTGTGGTCTATGTACAAGCGACATAGCAATGCCTAAACGTTGGCGCCAACCGCGTGAGAGGACACGTGATGAAGAATGTAAATACGAGGTCAGTCCCACACATTGCGCTGCCCATAAGACTTGTTTTTCTATCGTATTTTGCGGCAATTGATGGATGCGGGCAATGAACATTAAATTCTGATAAACGGTAAGGTCGTGATAGACCCCAAAAAAATCAGACAGATAACCAAGCATCTGATGCGCACGACGCGGATGCTCAACCACATTGACACCATTGACAGTAATCTGGCCTGAAAATGGTTCATCAAGCGCCGCAATGCACCGCATCAAGGTTGTTTTCCCTGCACCATTTGGCCCAACAAGTGCCGTTATGCTTCCTGAAGGTATGTCAAACGACACATTATTCAGTGCACGCTTACTGGGATATTCAACATATAATTTTTCGACATGGATCATAACCATCCTATTATTTTATAAATAGTGCACTATTTCCGCATGACAACCACATCGGTTTTTAATAAATCGGCACCACCATCATCAGGAAAGTGAGGCACAAGTAACTGAGTGGCTGCGTCAATAGCCGTTACGCAGGATTGGGTTAATCCCTGTAAGCGGATAGACGCGGTTAAGTTGCGAATGACTTCATTCCATTGTTCGTCAGAAATCATCTCACGCACAACCTGATTGGGCACTATCTGAACATAATGTTCAGCCAGCGAAACATAGAGTAATAGCACAGGAGTTTTGGCTGGCACCTGCCGCGAAAGAGTTACGTATTCTTCACATGCACGACGGCTAGCTCGTTGCGTACGAATATGTTTAGGAATCAAAAAAGCCCCCCCCATACCAACCCAAGGGATCACCGCAACTAATCCAATAACAGCCAGTTGAACAACCAGAAGCATCGGAAAATGTATTATTCTTTCGTTAACCCACAACAGCGCTGCAACCAGCGTTCCCAACATCAACCCATAGACCAGAATAAAGCTATGGTACACGTCACTAGCGCGGGCAATAATCGTGACTAATTCGGCACTGGTTTGTTCTTCCGCTTTTTGCGTAGCCAGCGATATCGCATCTTTATCCAGTTGTGAAAATAGATTTACCATGATCCTGATGACCCTCCTCCACCAAAACTACCACCGCCACCGCTAAAGCCACCGCCTCCCCGACCATGACCACCACCAAAACGCATGCTGGAAAAGAATAAGAGCGCTAGCACCGGATGCCGAATACAGAAATAGATAAAAAACAGCAGAAATATAACCGCCAATAGCGTATGTAATTTGCTAACTGGTCGTTGCTGGACAGATTCGAGTCCTGCCGGCATACCTTTACCACCCAATACCGAAACAATAGCGTTGGTTCCATCGACAATGCCTTGTTCTAGTTTACCAGCACGAAAAGCCGGCAAAATAATACTATGAAGGATCACGCTTGATTTGGCATCGGTGAGTTCGCCTTCTAATCCATAACCTACTTCAATCCTTATTTTGCGATCCGTCGGTGCAACAATCAGCAATACACCATTATCTTTGTCCTTTTGGCCTATGCGCCAGTGACGCCCTAATTGATAACCGTAATCTTCAATACTGGTACCTTGAAGTGAAGAAAGCGTCACCACCACCACTTGATTGGTAGTTCCTCGCTCATAATCAGCGAGCATCGCATCTAACGCCTGCACGGTGTTTGCAGATAGAATATGGGCATCATCTACCACACGCCCTGTTAGCGCCGGGAATTGCGGTGCCGCAATCGCCACAGCGCTGATGAATAAGGCGGTGATAAAGGATAATAAACGTGTCATCTAGAATTTCACGGCTGGTGGTTTTTCAGATCCTTGCGTTGCTGCAAAGGTTTGTTTTGGTTTAGCGCCGTAAAATTTAGCCCAGATTATACCCGGGAATGTGCGCACTCTTACATTATAGAACTGCACTGTTTCGATATAATCTTTACGCGCAACGGTGATGCGGTTTTCAGTGCCTTCAAGCTGCGATTGCAATGCCAGGAAATTTTGGTTAGCTTTTAAATCCGGATAACGTTCCGCCACCACCATTAAGCGTGAGAGTGCCGAAGATAATCCTCCTTGCGCCTGTTCGAATTGTTTAACCGCCGCTGGATTGCTCAGCATTTCTGGAGTCAGTGTCACTTTGGTTGCATTAGCACGCGCACTGATCACATCCGTCAATGTTTTTTGTTCAAAATTGGCATAACCCTTTACCGTTTCAACCAAATTTGGGACCAGATCGGCACGTCGCTGATATTGGTTCTGCACTTCAGCCCACGACGCATTCACTTTTTCATCGAGTTGCGGAATGGTATTCATGCTACCAACGATGGACGAACCAAAAATGGCCACAATCACAACGATGGCAATAATAACTAAATATTTAGGATTCATATCGACCTCTTAGATTTTAAACTTATTTTATATATAGGTGCAAGACACAGGGAAGTCAATGAGCGGACATCTTAATATATTGAATATCAATATGATCTCAATCCCACTCGTAAGACGCCCTGCAACAAAGCCAAACATGTTGGCGCAGCATCCCATTGGTTTCGGGAGATCGGTATCCGTAAATAATAGGTATGTGCCCGGTTTTTAACGCCTTCTTGTTTCAGCCCGCAAGGGCGAAGGGTGGTGGAGATAAGCGGATTCGAACCGCTGACCCCCTGCGTGCAAAGCAGGTGCTCTACCAACTGAGCTATATCCCCACATGAGAGACCCATCCTATAAACATGATGGGCACAGGTAGGCAAACGTTATACATCACTTTAGCGCTAAGGTCAAGCCCCTAAAACCCTCAATATAGGTATCGATTAGCCACCATAGAAAGGCTGCGTTAATTGTTGCTCGGGCGGCAAATCTTCAACGCTGATAAGGATACGCTTGCCCATGACCGCAAAGGCCCGGTTGATCTGCGATAAATTCGATTCATGCTTTACATCCAAGAGCTTTTCAACATAGGGAAGATGGCAACTTAATCTTCTGGCTAAGGCTGATTTTTTCATGCGTTTGCTACGCATTTCCCAATAGAGCAATAATTTGGCAGCCATGAGCGGTGGAACAGAAATTTCATATTCGCCTTTTTTGAGAGCCGTTGGATGGGCTATGCCTTCATCACGTTTAATTTTATAGGAAATCAGTGTTTCTAATAAACGTCCCGCATTCAGAAGAGTTTCGTCAAAGGTTTTACCGTCAGTCAAGCCACCTAAATCAGGAAAATCAGCTACAAATCCAGTTTCTTCAAAGACAATACGCACAGGGTAACGAATATCACTCATAGGATGAACTCTTACAGATGAAATAAAAAGTTAAGATTTTTTAGAACCAAGCGCCTTAAGCTGCTGGCCGAATCGTGTATTGACCATATTCACAATATCGCGATGCAATTCATCAGGGTTCCGATCACTTGAATCACAATAAAATACGTAGTTAGGATAGGCCTTGCGGTAATGCTGATATCCCGAACGAACGCGCTCGTGATATGCCTCCCCCTGGGTTTCATAATGATTGGTATCCATACGCGCATGGGCACGGTTTAAACCCGTTTTAACATCAACATCAAGCCATATCACCATGTCTGGATGGATTCCACCGATAGCCGCATGGATAATCGACCATACATAATGGGGTGAAAGACCTCCGCCAAATGCCTGATAAGCAATCGTTGATGGATTGAAACGATCACACACCACCCACTTACCCTGGTTAATAGCCGGAAGAATTAATTTCATGACGTGCTCACGCCGCGCAGCCACATGCAAAAATAATTCACTGACAGGATCCCATAATTCGTCTTGCGATTCCGTCAATAATGTGCGAATTTTTTCGGCCTTAAACGTCCCACCTGGCTCGCGCGTTCTAAGGCAAGGAAAGCCGGCACGCTCTACGACTTCTGCAAGCATTTTTGCCTGCGTTGATTTGCCGCTGCCTTCACCACCGTCAAATACAATCCATGGTGCTTTAGACATGGGTACGCTCCCTGGCCTTCTGTGCCAGTAAATCAAGAGCAAAACGCTTGCCAATTTCTACGGCTGGCTGATCATACGCATTGATATTCATTAATTTTGCCACCAGCATGGTTTCCAACATAAAATGCATAGCTAATGCGCCGATGCGGTATTCGTCCAAGTAACCACAATTGATCGTCCGCAAGGGACAGCCTTTGGTAAGTAAGGCATTGACCGTTGCTTGATATTCTATTTCAACCACTTCTGCTAACGTGCTTCCTACTAAGCCATTATCCCATGGTTTACATTGCTTTGGTATTTCAATTTCCAGATGGGGAATAATCGGAACACCCCTTAGTACGGTAAACCATTTATCTTTAGGCCCATCTAAAAATAATTGCAGCTGGCTGTGTTGGTCCATCGTGCCTTTGGCTTTAATAGGAGTAATGCCCTTTCCGCCTTTGCCCAAACTCTCAGCAATGAGTTGTCGTACCCAATCAACTAATCCGAGTAGCCCATCACTGTAGGACATCATGACCGATTGCTGGATTCCACGCTCCAGCATCACCACATGCATCGCAGCACCTTCTATCACCGATTGGCTTGTTCCTTTTAAGCAATGAGCCAATGTCTCATTTGCTCCTTCACATACATTCTGGATATTCATCGATGCTATCGCAGCCGGTAGCAGACCAACATTCGTAAAGATGGCGAATCTGCCGCCAACCTCAGGGCGATGATCCTCTACTCGAGCCTTAATCGCTTCTGCAAAATCACGCAGCGGCGAAGGTTTAGGATCGCTGATCATCATAAATTGACCAGGTTGTGGCTCGGCACCGGTTACTTCTTTGGTAAAGGTATAAAATAACGATAATTGTGTAAGCGTTTCAACCGTTGTTCCTGATTTGCTGATCACCACAAAAGCCGTTTCCCTAGGATTAATCTGGCAGTATAAATCGGTTATCGCGCTGGGATCCAACGTATCTACAAAATAAATCCTCGGCATCTTTCCGTAAGGAGCAAAAGGTCGCCGCATCAGCGACACCAAAACCTGACCACATAAACTCGCCCCTCCCATTCCCAAAATAAGGATATTCTTGTAGCGGCCTTTTAATTGCTCAGCAATCTCACAGATTGAAGCCAATGTCTCCTGGTTGGGCAATTCAAGCCAGGGTAGCGCCCCCGCCTTAAACTCAGTTGCGATTTCGTCCATTAAATCATGGGCACGCAATACCGTGTGTTGGAAAAAATCTCGGGAGATTCCCAGAAAATTTTCTTTATCAAAAAATCCGGCATGAATCGTGTGATCATATAACATACGAATATTCCATAAAATTGGTCAGATACCGACGTTGATAACCGACATTGTATAATATGTCAAGATTATTTACAAATACCAACTACTTACCAACAACCACAAAAGAAAGCTTGTCCACTGATAGCAGCGATTTTGCCACCCTCTTAACATCCTGCGCGGTCACTTTAGCAACAGATTCATTGCGTTGCTGCAAGAAATCCTTACCCAGATTATCCAACTGCATAATCGTCAGGAACAATGCCAATTTATCATTTGTATCTAATTGTAGCGGAAATGATCCAATAAGATAACGCTTGGCATCTGCCACATCTTGTTCAGTAATATTATTACTGGCATCCTGGACCACGTCCTTGATCACCCTCAGAGCCTGGTCAACATTCTTGGATTGGGTCGCCGCTCCACCTCGCAGCAAAGAGGCGTATTTATAATTTTCCAGGTAGGTATAGGCCGAATAAACTAACCCTCTTTTTTCACGCAATTCTTTCATTAGCTTCGACTCAAAACTGCCGCCTCCCAAAATATAATTGAGAACATAGGCGGCATAAAAATCAGGATCCTTCCGTTTAACACCTTTACCAGCAAACATAATTACACTTTGCGGGATGGGTCTTGATACGGTTTGCGTGCGATAATTAAGCTGTGTTACCTCCGCCACTTTATCCGGTAAGGCTTTGCCATTTGTTTTGGCTTGATCTGGAAGCACTCCTAGATATTTATCCATCCAGTTGGCAATAGTATCCGCACTCACATCACCCACCATCGTCACAACCATTTGGTTTCTTGTTATTTTTTGGCTGATATAGGTTTTAACATCACCGGTTCCTACTGCTTCAACCGATTTTCTATTGCCAATGGAAGGATGTGCATAAGGATGCTTGCCAAACAAGGTTTCGTTGAGAGCTTTTTCACCTACATAATTGGGATCTTCCTCACTTTTAGTGATGGCCGTTATAATTTGCTTACGCACCCTGGCCATATCACCTGTGTCCAAACGCGGCTTGGTCAGCGCAAGCGATAATAATTCAAAAGCCCTATCCGCATTTTCTTTCAGCATTTTCATTTCGATAAACAAATAATCATTATCGATATCAAATGACATCTGGATGGCTTTTTTCTCTAATTCTTTTTGAAATGCCTGGCTGTCATAACTCCCAGCCCCTTCATCCAGCATTGAAGCAACCACATTGGCGAGGCCTTCTTTGCCAGCAGGATCATACGCCGCCCCACCGCCCTTAATGGCGATACGCACACTCACAATTGGCAGCGCATGCTCTTCCACATACCAGGCTGTTAAACCTGATTTCCCTGAAACTTCACGCACATTGTTTAAATTGCGAGCCGTTGATACGCCCCCAGATGCCTTCGCTGCCACCTTAGGAGGAAGGGCAATACCATCAGCAGCCACCGTCATTTGAGGTGCACCCAGCGTGAGAATAGCAACACATAAACCTAACATTGTGCCATATCGATATGTGGATATTAGAGTCATTAGATTTTCCCCCGTGCTGTTGATTGCTTCGGACTGCTTACTGGTTTCTTATCGGCTTTGGCATCCTGCTGTTTAGGTAATAACACCCCCACAACCGATTGCTGTGGCTTAAAGACCAAGCGCGCAGCATCTTGCACTTGTTTTGCCGTCACTGCATTCATTTTATCAGGCAGTGTCTCAACATAATCCGGCGACAAACCAACAACCATTGCCTCGCCAAATGCAAATGCCATCCCCTTAGAACTATCTCGATCATAAATTGATTGCGCACGAATAACGGTTTTTGCTCTTTCTAGTTCTTCTGAAGTAACACCTTTATCAACAATTAAATCTAATTGTTTGCGAAGCGCTTTTTCAAGTTCGGCCAATGATGTTTCTGGATGAGGAATCACATACATACCAAACACGGTATCAAAGGTACTCACATCATCATAAAAAACAGAAGCAGACGCCGCAACCTTCTGGTTTACCACCAGCGATTGATAAAGTCTGGACGTTTCACCGCCTCCCAAAATATGTGCGAGCACCGTTAGTGCATAGGCATTTTCCTTTCCTACAGAACGTTGCCCTGGCGCTAGGAAATACATCATATATTCAGCCTGCTTCACTTTCTCATCCGTATAGGTGACGTGAATTGGCGCAATATGTGGCGGCTCCGTTATGTTTTTGGCCACGTTAGGTTTTGCCGCAGGAACTTTGCCATAGGTTGCCTCAGCAAGCGGCCTTAATTCTTCTGCAGTTATATCTCCAGAAACCACTAATATTGCTTTATTGGGTGCATAATGAAGATGATAAAAAGATTGAATCTCACTGGGGGATAATTGCTTAATTTCGTGAGACCAGCCAATAATAGGACGCCCATAAGGATGATTCTGGTATAAGGCAGCCTTCATTTGTTCCATCAACATGGCGCTTGGTTCATTTTCGGTACGAGTGCGCCTTTCTTCAAGGACAACCTCACGTTCTTTTTTAATTTCATCGTCGGATAATTTAAGTTTAGTCATCCGTTCTGCTTCAAGCCCCATGACCAATAATAATTTATCTTTGGAAATCGTTTGAAAATAAGCCGTAAAATCCTGACTGGTAAACGCATTATCATTACCACCATTTTTGGCAATGATGCTTGAAAACTCACCCGGTTTTAATTTTTCGGTACCTTTGAACATCAGGTGTTCTAAAAAATGGGCAATGCCACTTTTGCCTACTTCTTCATCTTTAGCCCCTACTTTATACCAGACCATGTGGGTAACTACCGGTACGCGATGATTAGGTATCACCACAACCTGCATTCCGTTAGCCAACGTAAATTGCTGATATATCGCGGCCATACATTGAAATGGCAGCATCGACAAAGCCAGGATTAAAACAACCAAACGCATGCTATTCCCTCACACACTAAAAAGATTCTCAGCAGCAACACCACCGTGCCGCATGCTATCAAACTGCCCTTACCTTATAAAATAGTTAATCTTCCAACGGGAGATACCGTTGGAAAAGGTAACCTATTTTAAACTATTCGCCAAAAATTTTCTCTAACGTCGATGGCTCTTTCTGATTTTTGTTAACTACATTGCCTTCATTAACAGGCTTTCCTTCCACCTTATTTTTTTCAATCCGTTCTTTTTCTTTGGTTGCATCAACCACCGGCTGTGGTTTGTCTTCCTTATCCGTACGGAAGAAACGCGCCCAGAATCCAGGTTTCTTTTTGCTCGTATTGGTATCCGTTTCCAATGGCGGCAGACTGTCTTCAACCAACGCCTGCTTCACATTCGGATCAGCTTCTTTTAATTTAAGATGCTCTTTAAATGATTGCTCTGCATTGGAAACGGCATGTGCCTCAACCGGAGCTGGCTTCGCTTCACCATCAGGCGTTAGATTAGGAGGCTGTTGCCCAACATCTGGCTCGGCATCTTCTGGCGTTCCAAGCAATAATTTTTTAGCCGATGCGCTAGAAGAATTTTGGTTAGGCCTTGGGCTTCCAGGACGCGGAGGCCTCAATTCAAAATCCGGGGGAACGCTCAGTGGATTATTAGCCACGACAGAATACTCATCCGGTGCCGCATTTTTAACACCCAATGCATCGCGCACATCATAAGAGCCACAAGCACTTAGCGATATTGCACCAGCTCCGATCCATAACCAATTAACTTTCTTCAATGACATATGCCTTTCCTCTGGAATCGCTATTGTTCCCGTTTTTTAAATGTATCTTTTTTGAGCCTATAATCTTCCAATACAGACCCAAAACACAACAAGGTAACCCCTATAAAAATAACCGAGTCTGCAACGTTGAACGCAGGCCAGTGATATTCACCCAGATGAAAATCCAGAAAATCAATGACATATCCATAACGCAGCCTATCTACGACATTCCCGAATGCACCGCCTATAATTAACCCCGTACCTACAGGCATTATGAGTAATGCCGATTTCCGCACCCAAACAAGCAACGTTACCGAAATCAAACAGGCAATAGCCGTGAATATAAACTCACTTCGGTGTAAATCGCTAAACATCCCAAAGCTAATGCCTCGATTATGTACAAGCACCAGGTTGAACATACGCATAATCGGCATGAATGTTACTTCGTTAACCGCAGAGGTAACAATAAGATGTTTAGTCCATTGGTCGAGTATCAACACAACCAAGGCAATCGCCGCAATGCTAAGATATTTTTTGAGGATCATAGATGACTTCTAGTTTGATTATACGTTAATAGCGCATTTTGTGCGTTCTTACAATCCTGTTCTATTTGATTCTTTAAGGCCTCTACCGATTCAAACTTTCGTTCTGCTCGTATAAAATCAATCAATTCGACATATATTTTGTGACCATACAATTCATTTTCGGACTCAAAATTAAAAAAATGGATCTCCAACGATGGGTCAAACTGACCAAACGTGGGCTTAACCCCTAGGTTTGCAACACCTTCGATCCACCCTGTATGATCACCTATTTGTGCACGCACCGCATACACTCCGTATAATGGATGTAAAATAGGCCCCAAGAAAAAATTGGCCGTAGGAAAACCCAAGCGTCTTCCCCTCTGCTCTCCCTTAACCAACAGTCCTGAAACAGCATAGGGACGACCCAGTACAGCAGAAGCCTCCCTAACATGTCCCTGAACTAACAAATGCCTGATATGTGAGGACGAATAAATGTGTTTGTCATCACCCTCTTTCTTTAAAATGGTGACACCAACGCCATGATATTTGGCATATTCAAGCAGCCGGGAAACATTTCCCGATCGGTGTTTGCCAAACGCAAAATCCTCACCTACTACCACATGCCGAACACCATAATGGCCAAAGAGAACATCTTGAATAAATTCATCTCCCGACATATTAGCCAAGGCCGCCGAAAATTCGACCAGAAACAAATAATCAATGCCCGTTTCCTTAAGGCATTGTTCCTTTATAGCTTCGGGATAGATCAGAAAAAAAGCGACCTCTGGTTTTAAGAGGGCTAAAGGATGGGGATCAAATGTAATCACCGCTGAATGCGTGCTGAGTTCTTTGGCAATTTGGCGCGCTTTAGCAATCACCGCCTGATGGCCCTTATGTACACCATCAAAATTGCCAATGGCCACCACCCCTTCCTTCACATTCAACGGGCATGTACCAGGATAGGTAAGCTTAATCATACCACTTCCACGCTACTTTTGTTTTACAGCCTCAGTTGTTTCGCCACGTTTGAAATCAAACAAGAGGAGCAACGTTCCACCTACGAAAATCGAAGAATAGGTACCGATCACAATACCGAATAACATAGCCATGCTGAATGAACGGATAACCGGACCGCCAAACCAGACCAATGCGATCACGGCAAGCAGCGTCGTTGATGACGTCAGCAAGGTTCTGGAAAATGTTTCATTGAGGCTCAAATCGATTAAATCCGCCATTTTCATTTTTTTGAAACGCCGTAAATTCTCACGTATCCGATCATAAACCACCACCGAATCGTTAACCGAATAACCAACAATAGTCAGCACCGCAGCAACAGAGCTTAGATTAAATTCCAACTGTGTCAGACTGAAAAACCCTAAGGTAAGGACGGCATCATGGAGCAAGGCCAAGGATACCCCCACACTAAATTGATATTCGAATCGAAACCACACATAAGCACCGATACACACAATCGCCAGCGAAAGAGCTAACGCACCGGCTTTAATCAGCTCATCGCCCACTTTAGGACCAACCACATCCGTACGACGATACTGAATGCCCCCCTGACTCACGCTGGATAATTTATGTTTAATCGCTTCAACAATATCATTTTGTGATGTTTTGGTTTTATCCAACCCTACGCGTATCAACACATCATTAGCAGATCCAAAACGCTGGATCGTAACCTCCAACGGCACGGTCTTTTCCAGTTCCTTTCTCAGCAAAGAAAGATCAGGCACTTGCTCGAAGCGCACTTCAATGAGCGTACCGCCAGTAAAATCGATACCAAAGTTAAGGCCGCGCGTACACAGCAAAACCACCGTTAAAATAATAGCAATAACAGACAGCACATACCCAAAATTTCCTAAACGCATAAATTTGATTTTAGGATTATCCGGGAATAATTTAATAGGGGCAATAATAAGTGACGACATGAAAACTTCCTTAACTATTGACGATCACTATGCCAAAACTATGGCAAAAGGCAAGCAAATACAGCGATTTGATGAAGAGGCCATCCCCATCACCTTAAGCGTCTCCCTCTACCTTAGTTCTTGATTCATTTAGCTTTTCACTCTAAACTCGTTCTCTTATGAACCAACCTTTTGAAGTTATAGCTCCCTATAAACCCGCAGGAGACCAGCCCGCCGCCATCCAGAAGCTGGTTGAGGGAGTACAGCGCCATGACCAAAACCAGGTTTTGTTAGGTGTCACTGGATCAGGGAAAACCTTTACGATGGCTAATGTGATTGCCAACACCCAGCGTCCAGCGCTGATAATGGCTCACAATAAAACCCTGGCTGCACAACTTTATAACGAGATGAAACAATTTCTTCCAAACAATGCGGTAGAGTATTTTGTTTCTTACTATGATTATTTCCAGCCTGAAGCCTATATTCCCAAAACCGACACCTACATCGAAAAAGACTCTTCGATCAATGAACAGATTGATCTGATGCGACACTCCGCTACCCGTTCTTTGCTGGAGCGGCGCGATGTGGTGGTGGTTTCTTCCGTTTCATGTATTTATGGACTGGGCGCTCCAGAGGCATATCTTAAAGCACGTATTGTGTTGAAAAAAGGGCAAAACATCAGCCTTTCCCTGCTTGTACGCGAATTGATCAACATCCAGTACCAGCGTAATGATATCGACTTTCATCGCGGCACATTCCGGGTTCGCGGC